>NZ_JAKDKW010000047.1 GCF_030453185.1 Yaniella sp.
TACAGATCTATTCGTTGTCGAGTAGCTGATGTGTGATGTTGAAAACAAAGCAGGCGGTATGAGGCAGCACGCCTGCCATATCCTCACAAAATATCCGCAAGGTTGTCGGCAGTCGATACACTAGGGTTTGACTGTATGTCAGAGGGCACCCAAACGGTGACCGTACTTTTTTCAAGGAGATTGCACTCATGGCTTTTATTGATGCCATTCATGCTCGTGAAATTTTGGACTCGCGCGGCAACCCAACCGTTGAAGTTGAAGTGCTGCTCACCGATGGTTCTCTGGGACGCTCCGCCGTTCCATCAGGTGCATCGACCGGTGAATTCGAAGCTGTAGAGCGTCGTGATGGCGACAAAGACCGCTACCTGGGTAAAGGTGTCCTGGGGGCAATCGAATCGGTGAATACCCTGGTTGCCGATGCGCTCTATGGCATCGATGCCACCTCGCAGCGCGACGTCGATCAGGTCTTGTTGGATCTGGACGGCACCGAAAATAAATCCAGTCTCGGCGCGAATGCCATCCTGGGTGTCTCCATGGCTGTAGCTAATGCTGCCGCAGCCTCAACTGACCAGCCACTATTCAAATACCTTGGTGGTGCCAACGCACACGTGCTGCCAGTGCCGATGATGAACATTCTCAACGGTGGCGCACACGCAGACACCAACGTAGATATACAAGAGTTCATGGTCCTGCCAGTTGGCGCTGCATCATTTGCTGAAGCACTGCGCTGGGGTACCGAAATTTATCACAGCCTCAAAGCCGTCCTCCAGGCCAAAGGCCTGGGCACCGGACTCGGTGACGAGGGGGGCTTCGCACCCGAGCTTGATTCGAACCGCCAGGCTCTTGAGGTCATCGTCGAAGCCATCGAGAAAGCCGGTTACACCGTGGGCGACGACATCGCACTGGGTCTCGACGTGGCTTCCTCCGAATTCTATAGCGATGGCGCATACACCTTCGAAGGTGAAAAGCGTGACGCCGCCGCCATGATTGACTACTACGCGCAGCTAGTCGAAGACTTCGCAATCATCTCCATCGAAGATCCACTAGATGAGCAGGACTGGGACGGCTGGACACAATTGACCGCTAAGCTCGGCGATAAAGTTCAGCTGGTTGGCGACGATCTGTACGTCACCAACGTCACTCGTTTGCAGCGCGGTATCGACGAAGCCGCTGGTAACTCGGTCCTGGTTAAGGTCAATCAGATCGGCACTATGACCGAAACCTTCGAAACGATTCGTTTGGCTCAAACCCATACGTTTGCCTGTGTCATCTCACACCGCTCAGGTGAAACTGAAGACACCTTTATTGCAGACCTGGCCGTTGCCACCAACGCCGGTCAGATTAAAACAGGTGCACCAGCACGATCGGACCGTGTAGCGAAGTACAACCAGTTGCTGCGCATCGAAGAAGAACTCGGCGACACGGCCCGCTACGCCGGCGCCGCAGTATTCTCGCGGCTCGCTCGTTAGGACGCCCAGATTACGACACCGCGGCTGGAAAACCCTCCGGCCGCGGTGTTGGTCCGTTAACAGCACATAGCAATTCTGAACGCTGACTGAGAATACCTAGTACATACGGTGTTGGAGTCCGCCGATCCGCCCCGGTGGCGTCTACACTAGTTAGACTGTAACCAGCTGCTGGGAGGTGACGATACGGTGCCGAAGAAACCGCGCATGCCAAAAAATGTTCCGCCGGAAAAGCCGACGCAACATACGCCGGAAGAAGACGCCGCTGACGACGCAGTCATCATTGACGCACCCGCGTCCGTCACCAAAATCACCTCCGAGCGTGGGGCAAGGAAGCAATCTGGTAAACGGGAACGCACCGTAGAACCTGCGGCTGACGAGGAAGTGCAACCGGCGCCGCGTTCTAAAATGCGCGAACGGCTGTTAGCTTCGTCGAAAACCACCAAGACCCAATCGAAACGGCGCAAAGCCAAGCGGATCGATGACGATATTTGGGATCGAGCAGATCGAGCTGCATCGTTCGACGATGACCCCGAACCAGCCCGCCAATTTTCGGGACGCGCCGTCGCTCTGCTCGCTGTCTTGTTTATTGCCGCGTTAATCATGGCCCAACCACTGCAACTGTTATTAGAGCAGCAGGCCGATATCACGCACGCTCAGCAGCAGTTGAAACATGAAACGGACCGCCAGCAGGAGCTCGAAACCGAGCTGAAGCGCTGGGAAGATCCCGCGTTCGTGCAACAGCAGGCCAGAGAACGCTTTAACATGGTGATGCCGGGAGAGCGGAAGTACCTGGTACTCGATGATGAACAAGAAGATAGATTAGCGGAGTCCGAACCCGGGGTTGCTCCGCTCGATGAAGACGTTGAAATGGGCTGGGCCGACCGACTCTGGGGTTCAGTACTGTCATCCGGTCAGGAATAAAGGAAGCACGTGACCAACCAGAAGCAACCAACCGCCCAAGATCTTGACACCCTCTCCCGGCAACTGGGGCGCCCCGTCCGTGACGTCGCCGAAATCGGTGCCCGCTGTGTTTGCGGTAACCCACTGGTGGCTACGACCGCACCGAGACTCAGTAACGGGATACCTTTTCCCACCACGTTTTATCTGTCTCACCCGCATGCCACCGCAGCTGCTTCTCGGTTGGAGAACGCCGGGGTTATGGACGATATGACGCAACGACTGGCAAGCGACGCAGAGCTGGCCGAGGCCTACCGTGCCGCCCACGAACAGTACTTATCGGCTCGCGCCCGCATCGGTGAATCAGCCGGCGTTGGACCCGTCCCTGAAATTGCCGGAGTCACGGCCGGTGGGATGCCCGAACGCGTCAAATGTGTGCACGTGCTGGTTGGCCATGCACTGGCGGAGGGACCGGGAGCCAACCCGCTGGGTGACGAAGCTCTAGCCATGATGCGTGAAGAATTTGATCCGACGGTTTGCCGCTGCGACGGTGCTTGGAATACCGAAGGTGACGCCCCACAGAAAGACCTCTCGCGGCACACGCGTCGTCTGCGTCGGGCAGGTAAGACCAATCCGATGCAATATGACGATGCCGGAACGGGACCTGTTGCGGCCATTGACGCCGGTACAAATTCGGTGCGCTTGCTCATCGCACGCGAAACCGAGGACGGTGTCCAAGAATTACACCGGGATATGCGTATCGTGCGCCTTGGCCAAGGTGTTGATGAAACAGGCGAGTTCGCACCGGAGGCACTGCAACGGACTTTTGCTGCCGTAGATGACTATGCTCGTGAAATCACCCGCCACGGCGCACACCCAACACGTTTCATCGCGACGTCGGCATCCCGCGATGTCTCAAACCGGGATGAATTCGTCTCTGGCATCCGCCAACGACTCCATGCGACCCCCGAAGTCGTCAGTGGCGAAGTTGAGGCCCAACTAACCTTCTCCGGTGCGGTATCCGCGCTGGGCACCTCGCGCTGGGACCGCCCCGTCCGTGTAGCGGTGGTAGACCTGGGCGGGGGATCCACCGAAATTGTGCTGGGAACCATCGACCCTACCGATGGCACCGCGCATATAATGGCGCAAACCTCGATGGATGTTGGCTGTGTGCGTTTCCATGAACGCTACCAATTCGACGACCCGCCAACGCAACAACAGATCACGGCGGCCCAGAACGATCTTGTACAACGACTGGCCGAACTGGATCCGGATGAATTCGATTTCACAAACTTAGATGCCGTCGTTGGCGTGGCGGGTACGATCACCACCATTACCGCGGCAGCGCTGGGCCTTGATACTTATGATCCTGTAGCGATTCACGGTGCAGAAATCGATATTGAACAGTTGACCGAAATCTCTCAAAAACTGACCGGTGAAACCACCACCGAGCGCAGTCGGTACGGGTTCATGCATGAAGGTCGCATCGATGTAATCGGCGCCGGAGCCGTCATCTGGGCCCAACTGCTGGACCACATCCGCACAGCCACGAACAACACCGTGACAACGGCCATCACCAGTGAGAAAGACATCCTGGACGGCATTGCCCTGTCACTTCTGAGGTAACGATGTACAAAAAGGCACTTGCCGGGTTCACCGGTATTGCGCTGACCGTGTTATTTGCAACACCCGCGGTTGCGGATTCCTGGCGAGATGAACAGTACTGGTTGGACGACTATGGTTTCACCACCGCGTGGGAGACTTCCCGCGGCGAGGACGTTACCGTCGGCGTGATAGACACCGGTATTGATGATTCGCATCAAGACCTCTCTGGGCAGGTTGTTGGTGGTTATGATGCGTCCGGTACCGGAGAAACCGACGGCACCACGTCCATGGGCCCGGATCCTAATCATGGGACCATGGTCGCGTCGTTGATTGCTGGACACGGCCACGGTGATCCACCCGAAACTGAAGATGAAGACGACTCCGAGGACGAAGATTCCGACGACGACTCAGATGATGAAGCATCTGAGGAACCAGAGGAAGTTGCCCCCATTGATGAATACGGCACCGATGGGATTTTAGGTACCGCACCAGAAGTCGAATTGCTTTCTGTTTCGGTCTTGCTGGATGACACCGTGCAAGGCGTTCCCTCGGTCGACGAACAAATTGCCGACGGCGTGACCTGGCTGGTTGACCAAGGAGTCGACGTCATCAATATTTCCCTGGCTTCAACAGAACAAGACTGGCCGGAATCCTGGGACGATGCCTTCCTGCACGCTGAACAAAACGATGTCGTTGTGGTAGTTGCTGCCGGTAACCGCGCCTCTGGTTCTGAAGTGGTCGGTGCGCCGGCCACCATTCCAGGTGTGCTCACCGTTGCGGGTCTGGAAGAAGACGGCAGCGCGTCCTGGGATGCCTCCACCCAGGGTATTACCATTGGTGTCGCCGCGCCTGCAGATCCGCTGATTGGTGCTGTTCCAGGTGATGAGTACGCCGAATGGTCGGGGACCTCGGGTGCCGCCCCTCTTGTTTCTGGTCTTGCCGCAATGATCCGGTCAGAAAACCCCGATATGCCCGCCCATCAGGTCATCAACCGCATCCTGGAAACCGCCGAAGATACCGGTGATGCAGGTCAGGACAAGCTTTACGGTCGCGGTATCGTCGATGCCCACGCGGCGCTGACCGCGGACGTCGAACAGACCAATGCCAATCCGATGGGGTCCATCCAGGAGTGGATCACGATGCACCGGCGCGGCGAAGTTGAAGACACCAGTGGCACTGATGAGGACAGGGAAGTCGCTGGACCGGTCGAGTACCCGAGCGAACCACCGGTCGCTTCAGATCAGCCAGAAGACACCAATATTGTGCAGCCAATCGTTGTGATTGGGTTTGGCGTCCTGTTTCTGGCTGCCATTGTGGCCGTTATATTTTTCCGTCGGAAACGAACTGGTCAACAGACCGACTCGTGACTTTGATAAAAACTTCACAAACTTGATCCGACCCTACTAAGGTGGTGCCCATGGCTATTACTCCACATCTATCTCCAAAACCTCGCGTCCTCATTGTTGGCGGTGGTTACGGCGGTTACAACGTCGCTAAGCGCCTCCAGAAGAAGATTCGCGATCGCGGCGGCATCGTCACCGTGGTCGATCCAAACTCCTACCTGACCTACCAGCCCTTCCTGCCAGAAGTTGTTGGTGGTTCCATCGAGGGCCGTCACGCACTCGTTGACCTGCGCAGCCACCTGCGCCAGTCGGAAGTTATCCAGGGCAAGGTCGTTGAAATTCAGCACGCCCAAAAAACAGCAATTATCGAAGGACCAGAAGGCGTCACTTTCGAATTGCCGTACCAGGATGTGATCGTCACCGCAGGTGCCGATTCACGTGTCTTCCCAATCGAAGGCCTTGGCGAAGCCGGTATCGGTCTCAAACGCATTGAAGAAGCCGTGTACCTGCGCAGCCAAATCTTGGAACGCATCGAATCCGCAGCCCTGATGACCGATGCTGACCAGCGTCGTCGCGCGCTGACCTTTGTTGTGGTCGGTGGTGGCTTCGCCGGTGCAGAGCTCATCGGTGAAATTGAAGACCTAGTGCGCACCGCGATTTCGAAGAACCCGCGTCTGGCACAGTCTGATGCACGCATCGTGCTCATCGAAGCCATGGGACGCATCATGCCTGAGGTCACCGAAGAGCAGGCTGAATCGGTGGTCGAGGAATTCCGTTCACGCGGTATTGAAGTCCTGCTGAACACCTCGCTGTCTTCAGCCGTTGATAACCACATGAAACTGGTCAACATGTCGGACCAGTCCGATGCTGGCTCCTTCTACGCTGACACTCTAGTGTGGACCGCTGGTGTTGCAGCTAACAAATTGGCCCGTTCCACCGACTTCCCGGTAGAGGATCGCGGCCGCATTGAAGTGACCCCAACCCTGCAGGTGTCTGACGGTGAAGGTGGCGTGGCCGAAGGCGCATGGGCCTGTGGCGACGTTGCAGCCGTCCCAGACCTGACCGGTGACGGTCCAGGTGGCTTCTGCGTACCGAATGCGCAACACGCCGGTCGTCAGGCGACCCGCCTGGCGGACAACCTCATGGCCGTGCGTTTCGGCGAAGGGGCCGTTGAAGAGTACTACCACAAGTCCCTCGGCACAGTTGCCGGTATGGGTGTTGGTAAAGGTGTTGGTAACCCACTGGGCATTGAACTTTCCGGTGTTGCCGCGTGGCTTGGGCACCGCGTTTACCACAACTACGCACTACCAACCTTTGAGCGCAGCTCACGCGTCCTGGGTGGCTGGATCAATGAGCTCATCTGGGGCAAAGACACTACCCAGCTGAAAGAACTTGAAACCCCGCATAATGCTTTCCGTGAAGCAGCAGGTCTCGAGCGTATTCCAAGCAGCTTGGAAGCCAAAGCATCGCAAGATGCCTAAGCATTAGCTGACACGAGCATCGCGGTCCACTGAACAATTGGTGGACCGCGACGCGCGTTCGGACCGAACGATTCGGATTTTGTGCTCCACGACAGGAAATGCGCTAAACTCGAAATGTTCGATTTAGCCTCCGTGGCCCAATAGGTAGAGGCAAGCGACTTAAAATCGCTGTGTTATGGGTTCGAGTCCCATCGGAGGCACGAACACCCAAAGCCCCTTCGTCCCAAAATTCTTGTGACGAAGGGGCTTTGTCATGCCCGAGCTAATTCCCACCGAAGCTGTGTTTCAGATGGCGCTTGTAAGGGGATGAACGTTGCTTCCCGGTATCGACGATTTGTGTCTGAAGTCTTGATGAATCCCGTGCCGCCGGCGGTCTTCAATTCTAACGTCGATAGCTGTCCGGCTAATTGGCCGGCTTTCAGTCGTAGTGCTAAGACATCACGCGGATTGGGCGGCTGATCTGTACCAACGCGTGACGCAAGCTGTATCAGCTGCTGTTTCGTCATGGCTAGCTGCTCGCCGTGTTCTTGAATTTCAGCGAGCAAGACCTTGTTGAAGCCTGTTGCATTGTGCAGAGCCTGTTCGTGGGCTGCAGTGGCTAACCCTAAGCACAAGCTGGCCTGCAAAATACTCAGCGTGGGCCGAGTCTGTTTCAAAAAGGTTGAGAAGTCGCTAGTCAGTATCTGGTCTGGTCTGATTTTGACATCGTGAAGTGTCACATAGGTGGAGGCGGTGCCGCGCATGGCCAGAATCTCGAGTTGTGGACCAATCTGCACGCCCGGTGCATCCAGTGGAAACGCGACCACGACCCCACCCTGCGCGCCGTTATGCTCGGTTGTGTCCGGACCATAGGCTGGTGCAACCGCTATGGCGTCGGCATACAGATTAGACGCCCAACCGATGCGACCCGATAGGTGTAACGTGCCGTCATCAGCCTGGGACAGCCGTAGGTCGAGGTTCCCAGCTCCTGCAAGCGATTTATATCCCGGAGCCATTGCTGACGCGCCCGGTGTGGTGCCGGCACGTAAAGCGGGAAGCACAGACTGTGCATAGCTGCCACCAGAGAGTTCTAAGAATTCGATCGCCATGCGATGACCCCATAGACCAAATGGGACACTCAGTGAATATCGGGCCAGGGCTTCCATAACAGCAGCTTGTTGTACCAGCCCGCCACATTTGTTCCTTGGCGCCCCGAGATGGATAAGTGACTCAGCGGCAAGCTGGGGAAGCGCGTCGCGTGCAGCTATGTCACCGGCGTCAACGCTTTGGGCATTGTCTGCTGTCCAACGGCGTAGCGTTTGAGAGATTTCTACGTGAGCCATGGTGGGCCCAGTTGCTTCCGTTTCCACGCTGACCTCTTCTTTCGGATGATAGTTCGCTCCCCATCGTAACGGAGCGGCAAACGCGCAGATCTTGGTCAGACTGAAGGTAGTTCCCAATGTAGGGAATACTTTAGAATATGTTCGTTCGAGGATCGCGACTAGTAATTTTGGGTCGTAGTTGGTTTCATGGATCACTGACTACCCACAGAAGGAGCCACTTTGCTCACGGCAACTATTCGGCCAAGAATTGATGACCTCGGCCCGGTCGGACATATTCACAACACTGTTTTACCAGCATGGTTCCAGCAGGCCAGACAAGAACTCCTCGATGCTTTTCAAGATCCACAGGCAGTTCTCCTGGCGCCATTGATGATCAAGGAATACACCGTCACATTTCATCGCGAACTCGTGTTGGCGCCGGACGTGGAAGTCACCATTGAGGTGGAGCGCATTGGTAACAGTTCGTTTAGCCTGCATGAACAAGCGTTCCAATCGGGCCACCTCAGCGCAGAATCACGGGTTGTATATATTTATGTGGGATCGGATGGCCGACCTGCGCCCATCCCCGAAGATCGCAAAGCACTCTTGCTCCAGCACAAATCCGTCGGTGAGTGACCGTATTGTTCGGCCTGTTTGTCAGACAACGCTCAGTTTTTGAAGTGTTGCATCAAGAGTCGGTTCGTAGAATGATGCTCGAAGAATTGATAGCGAAAGAAGGAAAAGCCATATGAAAGAATCCGCAATCACGGTTATCGGCGGCGGAACGATGGGTCGCGAAATAGCCTTCGTCACAGCGATGAGTGGTTTTCACACTTACCTGGTGGACGTCGAGGAACGCGTTCTCGATACCGCACGCGAACAGCTCAAGAAGTCCACCACTCGTTTGATTGAACGTCAGCGTATGAGCGAAGAAGCCGTCGACGCCGGTTTTCAGAATCTCGAGTTCACGACCGATCGCGATCACGCAGTGCAAAACTCTTCTTTTGTGATCGAAGCGATCGTTGAAGATCTCGAGATCAAGCAACAGCTCTTCGCAGAACTTGACGCTGTCGCTTCACCGGAGACCGTACTGGCCTCCAACTCGTCGTCGATTGTTTCATCGAAGCTGGCTCAGGGTCTGAAGCACCCCGAGCGAGTGTGCAATGTGCACTTCTTCAATCCGGTCCTGCAGATGACCCTGGTTGAAGTCGTCGGGGGAGAGCACACGAGCAAGGACATCATGAATCGTTCCATGGAATTGGCTAAAGCCCTGGGCAAATCTCCGGTAGTGGTTGAGAAAGAGATTTTCGGTTTCATCGTTAACCGTATTTTGATGGCCATCGTTGGCGAAGCGTTGCATCTCTACGACGAAGGCTACGCTTCGATTGAAGACATTGATACCGCAGTCAAAGAGGGTCTGAGTCACCCAATGGGACCATTTACTCTCATGGATCTGGTGGGCGTGGATATCAACTACGGAATCCAATCGCTTGCTGCAGCTGAACCCAACGATGACCTCGTCAAAGAAGTTAGCCCCGTTCTGGCCAAACTCGTAGATGAAGGCAATCTGGGTCGTAAGAGCGGTAAAGGATTCTACGACTACAGCAAGTAGCTTCTAGCACGTATACAGGGTCTCACAGCAGCTAAGCGCTCACGTGAGACCCTGTTTTTTCATGCAGGCTCGTTGTTTGCACTGGGGATTCTTCGGGGACTGGGCAGCAGTCGGGCGCGTTATACGAATGCGACCACAGAACCCCGTAGACCGCGCCAAGGATTGCCAGGACTAAAATGATAATGGGCCCTATATATTGTGGGAATTTTGACTTCCGTTCCGGGCCGCTGCTGTGCTGAGTCAAGGTGTTCCTTCGAGACGATGAATGCCTGGCAAATGTGCTGTAGAGGTCTCCAGCGTGCTGGTCTGCAACTCGCACGCAAGGAGACGAACAGTCACGCCATCAGCTTACGGGTTTCATACACCATATAAATAGTGACTTGCAGGGTGAATTCTTCGCAAAATCACGACGCATTGGTGTGCAATGCCCAGGTTGTCCCATTAGGCTAGGGAAAGATTGTGATATGCCCGCTGAACATCTAGTCGGTGGGATTGTCGAGAAAGGATGGGCATGCCCAACCCCGTATTCCGTTCAAAGGCTTTTCAAGGCCCTGTTCAGCAGGCCAAGCAAGAGCAGCACGCCGGCTATCAGCAGGCACAGGGCTACCGGCAGCAGCCATACGGCGCAGCAGGTCAGCCGGCCGCTGGTCATCCATCGCAGGCCAGCCCTGCAAACACCATGAGTTCGGACCAGCTGTCCCAGATGTACCAGCAGCCCTCGGCTACCGCAGCCGACACAGGTCGTATGACCTTTGGCTCAGTGATCAACCGTACAAGCCTCGTCTTCTTGATGATCGTGGCAGGTGCAGTTTTCGGCTGGACGTTCGCTAACCCAGTCAATAACGCTGGTATCTACTTCATCGCGCTCGCAGTTGGTTTCGTCTTCGGACTGATCAACGCGTTCAAGCGAGAGCCCTCACCAGTCATGATTTCCATCTATGCGGTTGCACAGGGTGTTTTCCTCGGGGGAATTTCCGCGCTGTTCGAACTGCAGTGGCCCGGCATTGTTTTCCAAGCCGTTCTTGCAACGCTTTCAGTATTCGCTGTGGTGCTGGCACTCTTCCGCTCGGGGAAGGTTCGCGCCACCCCGAAGATGAACCGTATCTTCATGATTGCCATGGTTTCCTACCTGGTCTTTAGCCTGCTGAACTTCGTACTGATGATTACCGGCGCTATCGATGGCATGTTCGGTCTGCGTTCCGGTTGGCTTGGCATCGTCATCGGCCTGCTGGCCGTTGTCATGGCCTCGTACTCTTTGGTCATGGACTTCACTTCGATTGAAGAGGGCGTGCGTGCAGGCGTACCAGAGCGTTACTCCTGGACTGCTGCCTTTGGTCTGGCTGCAACCATGATCTGGTTGTACATTGAGATCCTGCGCATCTTGGCAATCTTTAACCAGGACTAAGTGACCCTCGCGTTTGCACAGTTCTATCTGACAACGGTGGCCGGTTCCCTCGTGGACCGGCCACCGTTGTATTCTGAGAGAATATAGCTTTTCGTCGAGAGCTCGAGGATGGCCCTCGACAGTAGCTGGATAGAAGGAGATTGCTTGACCACCCCACCAACCTCATCGGCTGACCAGCCAGCATCTGAGGCCACTAAGCCCAAGACTTCACTGTCAGCGCGTGTTCAAGAAAAGCTCGCGGCAGATTTGCCCTATGGCGTGGTCGTCGCTGCTGCATGGTCCTGGCGGATGCTGCTGATCATCATCATGAGTGCGGTGGCTATCTGGCTGTTGTCTCATATCTCGCTGTTGATCATCCCGGTCCTCGTTGCAGCATTGCTGGCTACACTGTTGCAACCAGCGCACAGGTTCTTTCTCAAGCTCAAAGTTCCGGCGGTCCTCTCTTCGTTGCTACTGACGGCAGCCTTGATCACGGTAGTCGCCGCCTTACTGACGCTAGCCGGCCAACAAATGGCAGTTGGATTCGCCACCATCCAGGTTTCCGTTGCAGCGGGAGTTCGAGACTTTATTGCTTTGATTGAATCGTGGGGCCTGTCGTTTGAGGCTCTGGATTACCAAGAGCTGCTGTCAGATCTAGGACAAACCGTGCAGGAGAACTCGGGCGCTATTGTTTCGGGAGCTCTAGGATTCGGGTCTACCGCAACAAACATCCTGGCAGGCTTCGCTATGGCCGTGTTCTCGTTGATTTTTTTCCTCAAAGACGGTCCAAGAATCTGGAGCTTCTTACTTAACTTTGTTCCAAAACATCACCGCAGAGCAGTTGATGGCGCAGGATACGCCGGGTGGGGGGCGCTAGGCTCCTATGTTCGAGTCCAGATATTCGTGGCATTTGTAGATGCCTTAGGCATCGGACTGGGGGCATGGTTACTCGGCGTGCCCTTGGCCATGCCACTGGGCGTATTAGTCTTTCTTGGATCATTCATCCCCATTGTCGGTGCGGTACTCACCGGTGCGGTCGCTGTACTGTTGGCACTAGTAGCCAATGACTGGGGCAACGCACTGCTTATGCTGGCAGTAGTACTCGGCGTCCAACAGCTGGAGTCCAATGTTCTACAACCCCTGGTCATGGGCAAGGCGGTCAACCTACACCCGCTTGCCGTATTCTTAGCCGTCGCTGCCGGTACCGCAACTATGGGGCTGATCGGTGCGGTCTTTGCAGTACCGGTTATGGCATTCATCAACGAGTTCGTAAAATACCTATCCCGGAAACCCTGGCTGAAGGATCCCGACTCCGGTCCCGTCGACCTGACCGACCCACCGACGACACAGTCGCCATAAAGCATTCCTGATCACCAGCCGACCGGTAGCGTGATCGTAGACGAATATTGTTGTGCAGGAGAAATAATTGCAAACTCGTGAAACCGGATTCCCAAACGTTCGATACGAAGATATCGAGGCAGCCCGCGAAACTCTCAAAGATGTCATCCGAGCAACCTCAATGGACCATTCACGTGCACTGGGCAGAATTGCCGGTTCAACGGTTCACCTCAAATGCGAGAACCTCCAGCGCGCTGGATCTTTCAAAGTACGTGGCGCCTACGTACATATGTCTTCTCTGACAGATGAGCAAAAAGCCAAAGGTGTGGTTGCTGCCTCTGCTGGAAACCATGCCCAGGGTGTTGCTCTGGCTGCCTCTAAACTAGGTATCGAGGCACGTATCTACATGCCGTTAGGCGCAGCCCTGCCGAAAGTTCAGGCAACCCGAGACCACGGTGCCACGGTGGTCCTAGCAGGCAATAATGTAGACGAAGCCCTGGAGCTAGCGGCACGGTACGCCGAAGAAACCGGTGCCACCTTTATTCATCCGTTTGATAACCCCCAGATTGTTGCCGGCCAGGGGACCGTTGGACTAGAAATCGTAGAGCAACAGCCGGACGTCGATACCGTGCTCCTGAGTATTGGTGGTGGAGGCCTACTGGCCGGAACAGCGATTGCCATCAAAGAGCACGCGCGTCAGCAGGGCCGTCACATCAATGTGATCGGTGTGCAGGCAGAAAAAGCCGCGGCCTACCCGCCGTCGTTGGTAGCAGGCAAGCCCGTGTCGCTCGACAACGTGGCAACCATCGCCGATGGCATCGCGGTCGGTAGGCCGGGCGAGGTACCATTTGAGATCATCCAAGAGCTATGCGATGAGGTCGTCACCGTAACCGACGACGAAATCGCAGCAGCCATCGTATTCTTACTAGAACGTTCAAAGATGGTGGTAGAACCCGCAGGTGCCGCCCCCGTCGCTGCATTGATGAACGGCAAGTTGCAAGAACTCGGCATTGAAACGGATTCCACCGTGGCTGTCCTATCGGGTGGAAATATTGATCCGATGCTCATGCTCAAGGTCATCCAGGTCGGTTTGAGCTCCGCTGGCCGATTCCTCACCGTCAAGATCGCGCTGCGTGATCGTCCGGGTGAACTACAGAACATTTCACGTATCATCGCGGAAAACGATGCGAATGTGACGCGTGTAGATCACTCACGTGTGGGGGCAGGACTCACCATGGGTGGAGTCCACATTGCTATCGACATGGAGATCCGTGGGAGAGGCCACTCCGAGCAGGTGCTTGAAGCACTGCGCGAAGCCGACTACGACCCCACAGTACAGCTCTAGGCTGGCGACTTCTCGGACAGTGCAACCAATTTGGACTGCTCCATCAGACCCGTCATCGACGAGGTGTCACGCACGAGTTGCGACACCACAGGGTGTCCCGATGGTGTCTGGTGGATCTGTTCGCTGAACTGTTGCATGGACCAACTCGGTTGTACAGAACCCAAGAGGAGTTTTGTAGCGTTGATCGCCTCGATAACTTCCAGCAGGATGCGGTCCTGTTTTGCGACGGAGCGTTGCCCTCGCAGTGCTAAGCCGAGATCATCAAGAACAGTGTCGAGCGCGTCGGTGGCTACCAAATCGTAGTTCTTGGCATCTTTGGTGAGTATGCCCTGACGCGCAAACTCCTCGAGTAGGCCCTCGGCAGGATCGAGTTTCTTGTTTCCGAGTGCGGCGGAGACCCGCTTGTCGTGGAACTTGCTGAGCTTCTGGAAGGCGCCATTGAGCCCCACAGCATCTGGGGTACGCGCTTCATCCACCTTGATCAGGGGATTTCCATAATCCCAAGCTTTAGTGGCATCCGCCGGAGCAAAAGATAGGGTTTCGGAGCGTTCAAATTCCAAGAGGGTCAGTGCCGTCCGTGCTTTGACGAACAACGACTCAACCCCGGTCAGAACTGAACGGTGGGGGACGGTGAGCAGCATAAATTTTTCGATGTTCAACACAACACCAGGCTAACACCAAAACAGGGTTTTAAGCCGCTAAAGGTGGCCTCCCAATTAAGGAAAGACCACCTTTACGCGATGTTATCTAATCGACGCGCTTACACGAGAGCGTCCAAGAATTAGGCGTCATACGGGGTGACGGACACCAGCTCTACCTGGATTTCATTGCCATTCGGCGCCTTATAGCTCACCGTATCGCCGGCCTTGTGGCCCTCGATTGCCGCGCCCAATGGTGAAGCAACGGAGTAGACTTCGGTGTTGCCGTCACCGGCGATTTCGCGAGAACCAAGGACGAACTTCATATCGTTGCCCGCAAGCTTGCATTCGATGAGCATGCCAGGTTTGACGATGCCATCATCGACTGCTGATTCGCCAACTTCGGCGTTTTCTAGCAACGCTTTGAGCTCCTGGATACGACCTTCATTTTTGGACTGCTCTTCACGAGCAGCGTGGTATCCGGCGTTTTCACGCAGGTCGCCTTCGTCACGAGCCGCCTCGATACGGTCCACGATTTCTTGACGGTATGGACCGGAAATTTGGTCGAGCTCATTTTTCAACCGGTCATAGGCTGCTTGCGTCAGCCATGGTGTGCCGTTGGTTGTGGCCATTCCGGCCTCCTTACTTTCTCATTCATCAAACTAAAAGCCCCGTGGCACCAAGTATGTGCAAACGGGGCGACAGTTCTGGAATATACCGGTGCTCATCATAGCACCGAACAGATCGTCAATAGCAAGAGTTCAAGCTCTGCACTATGCGTTCACAGGCTAGTAGTCTCGGAGGTTTGTCAGGTTCGGGGCATCTTCGTCCTCGACGTACCAGCAGTTTTCAACCTCACCGGATGAACCCAACTGATCGGTACGAATATCGGCGTCATAATATTTCGTTAAGTCTCTACCAGCCTGGTCAGTGTCATCTTCTGGACCTATGACGACGGTTCGATACCCGGCAACCGCTGCATTATCTGAGAGGATGCGGACGGCACATGCCACGGTTTTTTCTGGTTCCTTGGTGACTTCGAACTCTACCCAGGCAGAAGTGTCATCATGAATCTGGTAGCCAACACTCTTATAAGCCAACATACTTGAGCTGCCAGAAAAAGCGAACCAAAAGGTCACCACTACGGCCGCAAGAAGGGCAATAATAGCAATGATACGTCCGGTTTTTTTCGAGACGCGAGACTTTTTGGTGCCACCATATCGGGTAGCTACACTGTTGTCGGCAGACGCTGCCTGATTCGAGATGGCATTCATATCGAGTTACAGCCTAATACAGCCCGCGCCGCCGTCCGAATTCTGTACGCCGTAAGCCCCAGAACTTAGCATGCAAGGAGTCCACGCCATGTCGTCTAATCCACAGCTGCCAGCTGTCACCGACTCAGGTCTACCTGATTCTACGGGGCTGCGGTTATTGGCCGTTCACGCCCATCCTGATGATGAAGCCTCAAAAGGTGCAGCTACGATGGCCGCCTACGTTCACGCAGGGGCACGTGTCATGGTGGCCACTGCCACCGATGGCGCGATGGGGGACCTCAACAACCCGTATTACGGTGAACCAGTTCGTGTTGAGCGTGACATTACAGCCGTCCGATTTCATGAGATGGCCGAGGCCGCACGGATTTTGAACATTGAGCATCGGTGGTTGGGATTCCGCGACTCAGGGTTTCCGTCAGGGGATCCTATGGATCTGCTTGCTCCTGGGTCCTTTGCTTCCATACCCCTGGAAGATGCGACGGCACCACTGATGCGCGTGATTCGCGAGTTCAAACCTCATGTTTTGGTGACCTACGACGAAATCGGTGGCTACCCACACCCTGATCACCTGCGTACCCATGCTATTTCTATCGAGGCCTATGAGAAATCTGGTGATCCGGATGCCTATCCTGGCACCGGTGAACCGTGGGAAATATCTAAGCTCTACTACGATCGGGCATTCAACCCGGAAAAGATCCGAGCCATTCACAACGCGATGTTGGAAAGCGAAATGGACTCCCCGTATGCGGACCGCTTGGATTGGTATGACCGGGTTGCTGCAGGCGAAGAGGATCCGGACGCTTGGCGTCTGACCCATCACGAAGTCACCACCCAGATTAAAACCGATGCGTTTCTGGAATATCGTGACGCGGCTTTGCGCGCCCACCGTTCGCAGGTGGATACCCATGGCGGGTTTTTCTTTACGCCAAATGAACTCTTGCGCAAGCATTGGCCTTGGGAAGACTACGTACTCATTGATTCCAAGGTTGAGACGAGCAAGCCCGAAGATGATTTATTCGCCGGGCTACGAGACACACCGCTAGACTAAGGCCACCATGTTCTACACGATTTTACCCACCGCGGTCATAACCGGCGTCCAAGATCCGACCCTACGTGAAGGGCTCCGCGATGAAGACGTCACGCCCGGCATCTTGGGATTCCTGGCAACGTTTGCGTTCGTGTTGGCGGCGATCGTAGTCTTCCGCATCATGATCCGACAGATTCGTCGCGTCAAACTGCGTTCCACCACAGCCGAAGACATGCTAGTAGAACGCAATCAACCGCACTTGGAAGACGAAGAACGTGAACGTTCTGAGATTGACGACCTTGCGCAAAGTCAGAGTGACCTCTTACGCAGGAAGTACCCCGGCTACCTAGACATGCCAATGCTGGAAGCCAAAGAGCCCGATTCCGGACGCAACGACTAGGTACGGTAGCGCATGGCCACATCTGTATTCGGCGCACTGCGAGTCCCTGACGTCGTCTATCGGTATTACGAACGTCGACTAGCACGCAGCCTCACGAAAGCCCAACTACCAGGACATATCGGTGTAGTGCTAGACGGCAATCGACGCTGGGCTAAACAAACTGGCGCCTCCACCGCATACGGGCATCAAGTGGGTGCCGAAAAGATCCACGAATTCTTGCACTGGGTTGCAGAATTCAACATTCCTGTGGTCACCTTGTATATGCTTTCGACGCAAAACCTCAACCGGGATAAAGCTGAGCTCGAACCGCTGATACGGATCATTGCTCAGACCCTGCGTCAGCTAGGTTCCGGTTTGAATGATGGTACGCAGCTCAAAGTCCATCCCGTGGGCGATCAGCGTATCCTTCCCGAGGCACTGGCCGATCTGCTGAACGAAACCGCAGACTCCACACGGCATAATACTGGCCTCCATGTGAACGTGGCCATCGGTTATGGTGGCCGTGAGGAAATTGTCGACGCCGCAAAATCTTTCCTGACAGATACATCCGAGCTTGGTTACACGTTAGATCAAGCCATCGAAACCCTCGACGTTGATGCCATTTCTGACCGTCTCTACACTCGTGGTCAGCCCGACCCGGATCTAGTGATCCGCACATCGGGTGAGCAGCGGTTGTCGGGATTCTTGATGTGGCAGTCGGCGTATTCAGAGTTCTACTTTTGCGAAGCACTCTGGCCTGCATTCCGCCGGGTGGACTTCATCCGTGCACTTCGCGATTACGCCACTCGTAATCGACGCTACGGCTCCTAACAGCTCGATTCTCCACAGCTAGCTGCGACACACTGAACTCCAGAGCGTGTGATTCGCTAATGTGTCTTGCGTGACTCAGCTGCTAACCGAACACTTCGCATCCTCTGCCGCCTCGCCTTTAGCGATGCTTCTGCTGAGTTGTGCGCTGCTCTGGTTTCTCGTGTGTTCAACCGTCCTGTTTGTCATTGACGTTCGAGAACATCGGTTACCCAACCGTTGGACCGGGCTGCTGTTCATCGGTGGGGCGTGCCTATTGCTTGCCACGACTTTGACAGCCCCCGATGATTCAGTATTTTCTAACCGGTGGCTCATGATCCTGGGTGGCTCGGCCGCCTACCTGCTAGTGATGTTCGTGCTGCATTTGCTAACGCGTGCCGGACTTGGCATGGGAGACGTGAAATTAGCGGCTGGATTAGGACTGTATACCGGCTTCATTGGTTGGGAAGCAGTCATTGCAGGTTTCGTACTGGCGTTCCTGGTGGGCGGGCTCCAGGCCGTTTATCTGGTTGTGTTCAAAGGGGCGAAGAAAAACACGCGCATCGCCTTCGGTCCGGCCATGCTCGTAGGCGGTTTGCTTACCTTGTTGATGTAACGAATAGACTCGCAGTAATCTTCAGAAAGGCTAGGGCCAGTGCGTATTGCAGTGATTGGCGCCGGTATCGCCGGTCTTGTATCGGCCTGTAGTTTGCAGCGTGATGGTCACGAGGTCACCGTGTACGAACAGCGCGAACACCCGGGGGCTGACGGGGCGGGGCTTACCCTGTTTGGTAACGCGTTTGAGGCGTTGTCTGCTGTGGGTTTGTCTGACGTCG
>NZ_JAKDKW010000010.1 GCF_030453185.1 Yaniella sp.
GAACCAGTAACCCCTCGATTAACAGTCGAGTGCTCTGCCGTTGAGCTATGGGGGAAGGCAACAAATGAAAACTATATCAGACGCTTCTCACAGATGTCTAATCGGCCGAATGCTTCCAAAATCGGTTGTTGAAGATGCAGGACCGGTGCAAATTTTTTCGATGAACCCGTAGATTTTAATGTCAGTTGGACCTTTCGAGGACCATCGTTGAAAACCAAATACAACGAAAGAACCGAAAGAACGAAGGAGCTAAACCCAGTGTTTAAGAAAACCGATTCTAACCGTTCCAAGCTGTACGCAGGTTTCGCAGGAGTCGCTGCGCTAGCCCTCTTCACCGCATGCGGTGGAGATGAACCCGCCCCAGAAGAAGAACCTGCAGATCCAGGAGTCGAACAAGAAGACCCAGCTCAGGAAGACCCAATGGGCGAGGATCCTGCAGAAGGTGACTCCCCAGCAGAAGATCCAGCCCAGGAAGACCCAATGGGTGAAGATCCAGCCGAATCACCGGCTGAAGGCGAAGACCCAGCCGAAGCGCCAGCTGAAGGTGACTCCCCAGCAGAAGATCCAATGGGTGAGGAAACTGGACAAGAAGGCGCTGAAATTGAAGGTGCTGGCGAAAGCAACGCCACGTCCATTGTCGGTCTAGCCGGTAACGCAGTTTCCTGGGCCCTCTAACTTCGTAACGACTTTGTTCGTTTCACAAAGTTAGCGACTTCAGAATACACATTCTTGAGGTCCCATCCCAGATACGTTCTGGCCTTAAAACCGCGGCGTTTCTTGCCCCCTGACTTTATGTTAGTCAATGGGGCGCAGGAAACGCCGTTGGTTTTCTAATTCAACGAGACGTTGTTGGATCGCCTGAAAACCTTCTGGATCCTTTTCCGAATCACAGCGCTGCAATTTCCCAATGAGGTCCGCTTTTTGCTCGGTAATCTGCACTTCCAGTAGCCGATTCATAATATCTCGGCTGTACCGCATCACGTCTTCCTCTGTCGAAGCCGGCAACGGCGCCACCGCCAGTTCAGTCACAAACGAATACAGTGGCTGCGGTACTTCGGCCGTCACATGCTGAACCCAGTTCGAAGTGTCTTGCGCATTACGCGCTGCCGCCAAGATGGCCGCCTGGATTGCGCTATACACCGGGACCTTGAACTGCGAGGTAAAGAGAGCCTTCCACTGCTCTTGCGACAATGATTCGGGTCGCTGAAGAATGACTTCCAACGCTTCTTTTTCCATCCGAGCCACTGGATCACGTAAATCAGGTCGGAAATTTTGTTCGGGAACAGCTTCCACCGCTTGCGACGCCTGATGACGATCCCCGCGTCTGTTCACGGCGGAAGCTTTGGGCGCCCGCTGCACGGCTCCATGCACCGAATCTACGTCCATTCCCAACCATCCTGCGAGTTCGCGAACATATCCATCTCGCATAACGGGATCACGAATTTCATTGACGATAGGTGCTGCATAGTGCAATGCGCCCGTTCGACCTTCCACCGAATCGAGGTTGTAGTCCTTCAGTCGCGTCTTAATCGCAAACTCGAATAGCGGTTCTCGTGATTCGATGAGTTGTCGTACTGCGTCGTCACCAAAATGCTGACGCAGGTCATTTGGGTCTTGTCCCTGCGGCGCTACGGCGACGAAGGTTTTCGCCACGATCTGGTTGTCGAATTCAAAGGCACGCATGGCCGCTTTTTGGCCGGCCTCGTCTCCGTCAAAGGTAAAGATTATTTCACCACCGGAGCCATCATCGGTGATGAGCCGACGGGCGATTCGCACGTGACCCTCCCCAAAAGCCGTTCCACATGTCGCCACTGCCGTCGTGATTCCAGCAAGGTGTGCAGCCATAACATCGGTATAGCCTTCGACGACAACGAGCTGACGTTTCCGAGCCACGTCACTCTTCGCCAGATTCAGTCCATACAGAACCTGGGATTTCTTATAAAGGCTCGTTTCGGGCGTATTGAGGTACTTGGGGCCATTATCATCGGCAGCTAGCTGCCGAGCACCGAAGCCTATGGTGTTGCCCGTCATATCTTTAATCGGCCACATTAACCGATTACGGAACCGATCATAGAGACCACGACGGCCTTCTGAGAAAAGGCCTGTTTCGGTCAGTTCTTCAATCGAGAATCCGCGCTGCTGCAAATGGGACAAAAGATTGCTCCATCCCTCCGGCGCGTAGCCCACTCCGAAGTGTTCAGCATCCTCCTTGGTGAACCCTTTGTTTGCTAAGAATTTTCTGCCCTCAGCGCCCGCCGGCGAGTTGATTGCCGCTTGGTAGAATTCATCGGCAACTTGGTGTGCCTGGAGCATACGTTGACGTGTAGCAACCGTAGGACGATCCGGCACGTCCCCTTCTTCATATTCCAAGCTAATGTTGGTACCCACAGCAAGAATCTCTACGGTTTCAGTAAAAGACGTGTGCTGAATCTCCATCAGGAATTTAATAGCATCGCCCGATTCCTGGCAACCAAAGCAATGATAGAACCCTTTGGCGGGTGTCACATGGAAAGAAGGCGTGCGTTCATCATGAAATGGGCATAAGCCTTTATATGAGCCAATACCTGCAGTACGAAGTGAAACGTGTTCTTCAATCACGGACTTCAGATCTGTTACTTCAAGTACCTTGTCGATTGATTGCCGAGTGATGCGTCCAGCCATGTGCATCAGTCTATGCCGAATCTGGATTTTCGCGCAGCGTAACCCATTCGGCTGTGGACAACATATCAGCATCGGCTCACTGTTCCGCGCGTGGAGCGTCAGTCAGGGTAAAACACAACACAATTACAGACACGATGCTGGGAATTCGATAGGCTGGAGCTGAATTGGACCTTTTGAGGACCAATTTCGCAAAAACGAAAATCAACGAAATTACCGAAGGACACGATCCCATGTTTAAGAAACCTGAACCAGGTCAATCCAAACTTTATGCTGGTCTCGCTGGCGTCGCCGCGCTAGCTCTCTTCACGGCGTGCACAGCGGAAGAACCAGCACAGGAAGAGCAGCCTGCTGATCAACAGACCGAGCAGCAAGACACCAGCGCTCCCGCAGATGATGAGACCACCACGGCCGATGACGAGACCGATGACCAAACTGATGCTTCGGACGAAGCCACCGAGAATGGCGAAGCCTCCGGAGATGACGAAGTTTATTCCATCATCGACGCCGTCGAGGCTGAATACAGCAACGGATTTATCGTCGACATCGACCGAGAAGATGACGGTTCAACATACGAAGTAGACGTCGTGGCTGATAACGAGGTCCACCAGTTGGATGTCACTGCAGATGGAACAATCACCGTCGATGAGACCGATACTGATGACGACGACATCCGTGAGGCAGAACAGGCAACGGTTACTGTGTCCGAAGCATTGGATAAGGCATTCAGCCAGCACGCTGATGCACGCTTCGACCAGATCCAGCTCGACGAAGACGACGGATCGATTCACTGGGAAGTTGACTTTGAGGGCGACAATGACGAGGACATCGAGCTCGAAGTTCCTGCCACATAGTACTAACGGTCGAAGTCAGCACTAGCCTGTACTTCACCAGGACGGCGTCTTGCATCGCTGGCTCATCAAGAGAGGGCGCACGATGCTAGGCGCCGTCGATCTTTAACTGCTTGAGACCATCTTGCGCCCCGAAAATTCGCCGCCACAATACGCCTGGCCTACAGTGGTGGCATGCGCAATGATTTACGTTCAGCAATTGGCAACGCTCGAGCCCACCTGAACGATGCTCAACGCATCGCAGTGCTCACAGGTGCAGGTATGTCAGCAGAATCAGGCATCCCGACCTATCGCGATGCTCAGACTGGTTTGTGGGAGAAATATTCACCAGAACAACTGGCAACAGCCTAAGCCATGTCGGATCAACCTGAGCTCGTCTGGTCATGGATCTTGCATCAAGCACGTGTCATGCGCTCCGTAGAGCCCCATGAAGGACACAGCATCTTAGGCACATGGCAACAAGAACTGAGCAAAAATGGTGGTTCATTAGATATCATCACTCAGAACATCGATGACCTCCACGAACGTGGAAACGCAGAAGTACTGGCTCATTTGCACGGTTCAACATTCACTTTTCGATGCTTCGAATGTGACGCGCCATCTGACTATGCACTTCAAACAGGCACCCCAGAACAATTAGCAGCCACTCCGGAACTCGACCAATTGATCCTGGAGGATCCGCCCTCATGTACTAACTGTCAACACGGATTCATCCGACCAGACATTGTTCTGTTCGGTGAGATGCTGCCGCAACAGGCCATAGATGACGCCCTGGACGCCGTGCGATCCGCCGATGTTGCACTAGTCATCGGCACATCAAATATCGTGCAGCCGGCTGCTTCACTGCCCATTGCCGCTTCTGCAGCAGGTGCCAAGATCATCGAGATAAACCCAAATGCTACTCCCCTATCCGAGGAGGCCGATGTTTATATTCAAGGCACGGCTCGCAACGTATTGCCTGAGCTCTACACATGATGGCCGATATTGAAATAGCGGCCAAATGGGTAGCCGAAGCACGTTCAGTCGTGGTGTTAACGGGCGCTGGTATGTCAGCGGAATCTTCCGTCCCTACGTTCCGTGATGCCCAAACCGGACTCTGGGAACGCTTTGAACCGGAACATCTAGCGACTGAAGATGCTTTCCGGGCCGACCCGTCTCTTGTATGGACCTGGTATGTGTGGCGATCCATGCTCATTGATACTGCCATACCGAATGCCGGCCATACGGCTATCGGTGCATGGCAAAAGCATTTGGCAGTCAATAATGGATCCTTGACCGTGGCCACGCAGAATGTCGACGACCTCCATGAGCGTGGCGGAGCTGACGATGTATTACACCTGCATGGTTCGCTGCATAACTATCGGTGTCTCGAGTGCAGCCGACCAGCAGCGTTTGATCCGAGGGCTGCCGGGATTCGCGCCGAACGAGAATTCGATGAGGACAACATACTTGAGCCAGTAGCCTGTCCACATTGCGCTACCGGTATCCTTCGGCCCGGCGTCGTCTGGTTCGGTGAAATGCTACCGCAAGATGCTTTTAGCTCGGCAATACATGCGCTTCAGCAAGCCGACCTGGTCCTCGTGGTTGGGACTTCAGGCCTGGTCCAACCAGCCGCCTCATTGCCGGTCATCGGCCAAGAAGCAGGGGCGAAGCTCGTTGAAATGAATCCGGTGCACACAGACCTGTCGAACACGGCGGATATTTACCTGAAATCAACCGCAGCAGCCATGATGCCACAACTGTTAGACGAACTACTGGCCTAGAGCTGCATCCCATGCGGCAGCGTCGTTGGTTGGGCAGTCCCACGTACTAAGTTCCCGTGCCACACTAGGGCCGATGTATCGGTTAGAGAGGCCACCTGGTCGATGACCACGCGTTTTCGCACGGCATCGTTGGGCGCAGCTCGCCAGTCCTGAGCATGCATGGGTTCTAAAAACTGGGCATCAGTGTTGAGCAAGAATTCAACGAGCTCCAGGAGAATCTCTCGTTGCGCTTCGTACAGTGGCTGACGACGTGCAGAAGACATAACGTAGTGCGCAGCGATTCCCTTCATGGTCGCGATTTCGATTTCAGTTTCCTCTGGAACGATGACGTCCGCTGTGTGGCGGGTGAGCGGATCATTGCCGTAAGCATCGCGGGTGGCTTCAAAAGCGGCGGTAGAGAACCGTCCGATGAGCTGCGAGGTCATATCTTTCAATGCAGCATGTGCATTGCGGGCCCCATCGGCGCTCATCACCCACGTGGGTGTTGCTTCAAGCCGAGACAACGCCGCCTCGATGGCCTCGAGTTCCGTGGCGGGTAGATACCACTGGCGGGTCGTCTCAATAGCACCCGCGCGCTGTTCGGGATCGGTGAGCCAGCCTAGTTGGAACATGCCTGAAACAATGCCGTCTTCTACGTCGTGGACACAGTAGGAAACGTCGTCGGCCAAGTCCATCACTTGGGCTTCCATGGATAACCGCTGGGTGCCGACGCCTTCCCGGAACCAGTTAAACACCGCTTCGTCGTCATCGTAAACCCCAAATTTTCGAGTGGGTTTGCCATCAGACTTTAGCGGCGCATCTTGTTTCAGCCACGGGTATTTGGTTGCCGCGTCCAGTGCGGCACGTGTGAGATTCAGTCCTGCCGGGGTGCCGTGGTCCGTCATTTTCTTTGGTTCAAGGCGGGACAATAACCGCAGGGTTTGCGCGTTTCCTTCAAATCCACCGATTTCAGCGGCAGCTTCGTCCAGGGCCTTTTCACCATTATGGCCAAACGGCGGGTGTCCCAAATCGTGTGAAAGACAAGCCGCCTCGACGACATCCGGGTCGCAGCCGAGCGAGCGCCCGAATTCACGCCCCACCTGGGCAACTTCTAACGAGTGCGTTAGCCGGTTACGGATGAAATCGTCATCTCCCGGCGAAACCACCTGTGTTTTTGCAGCGAGGCGACGCAGTGCGGCCGAGTGCAGAATACGAGCGCGGTCGCGTTCAAAGTCCGAGCGGTACGTGGATTTCTTGGGTTCTGGTACCCATCGGGCCATATCCCAGGGAGCATAGCCGGGGGTTTGGGTTGCTTCGCCGGCGTATGGTGGCCGATATTGCGGCCAGAACAGGCTGGGCTGTTGCGAATTTCTAGGGGCTTTTGCATTCTGCCCGTTGAGTCCTTGACCGGTGTTGCTCACCGTTTAGCCCCCTGAGATATCCAGTTCTGCTTCGTGAATCTGTGCGCGATGTTCGTCTGTGATCTCTTGAGAGTCCAGCCAGCCGTCAGGCAAATGTGGTTTCTTCGGTGCTCCTGCTCGCCCCCGGGGTCCTTCGGCATCAGCGCCAGGATAAGGCACTGTGCGGTCAACGGTATCTAAGAGCTCTCGCAATCGGTCTAGTGTTTCGACTGCGGTCAGTGCTCGACGCATATCGCCGCCGACCGGGTAGCCCTTAAAATACCAGGACACGTGCTTGCGGATGTCGCGCAGAGCTTTGTCTTCATTGCCGCCGAACGTTTCAACCAGGAGTTCCGCGTGCCGGTACAGCACGTCGGTTACGGTGCCCTGGTCGGGATGGAAGCGTTGGTCAGAACCAGTGAAAGCGTTTTGGACATCTCCGAATAGCCAGGGGCGCCCCTGACAGCCGCGCCCGATGACAACGCCGTCAGCTCCCGTATATTCAATCATTGCCATGGCATCTTCGGCCGACCAGATGTCGCCGTTGCCGAGCACGGGTACTTCTGTCACCGCTTCTTTGAGTCGTGCGATGGAATCCCAGTTCGCTTCGCCGGAATAGTGTTGGCGCATAGTGCGACCGTGCAGTGCGACTGCAGAGACTCCGACGTCTACTGCACGACGGGCGGCTTCGATATAAGTAAGGTGTTCTTCATCAATGCCCCGACGCATTTTGATGGTGACCGGGATATTGGCGCGCTCGGCCTCTTTGACCGCACCGGCCACGATTGCGGTGAAGAGATCGATCTTCCACGGAAGCGCAGAGCCACCACCATTGCGGGTGACTTTAGGGACTGGACAGCCGAAGTTCAGGTCAATGTGGTCGGCACGGTCTTCTTCGACCAGCATCCGGACTGCTTTGCGCGTGTACACCGGGTCCACCGAGTACAGCTGCACTGAGCGTGGGACTTCATCTGCGTCGTGTTCGATGATGCGCATAGACTCCGGGTGACGTTCCACCAGAGCTCGCGCGGTCACCATCTCGGAGACGTAGAGGCCTCCCCCGTATTCGCGACATAGACGCCGAAACGCAGTATTGGTAATACCTGCCATGGGTGCCAAAACAACTGGCGTATCAATAGTCATGTTGCCAATCTGTAGCGGTGATAGGCGCATTGAAGTTACCGATGGTACAGGGTGTTGAGAACCCTGGTCTCCGCTGCCACGATCGCGGGTTGAAAAGGCGGGGCCCGGGCCTGTGGTCGCTGTCTTTGATGAAACGGTAGTCATAACACACCTAGTATCCCAGACTCCAGCCCCAAACGCCCAGTCGACATCTGAGCCTGTGGAGAAATCATGGTGAAATAGTGTCCCGCACCTGAGCCGGAATACATTT
Source organism: Yaniella sp. (assembly GCF_030453185.1). Classification (GTDB taxonomy): domain Bacteria; phylum Actinomycetota; class Actinomycetes; order Actinomycetales; family Micrococcaceae; genus Yaniella. Next base: position 8,045 of record NZ_JAKDKW010000010.1, read on the forward strand.
ATATGGCGCATCGTTGAGTCTTGTATGCAGAAAAAACTTGGATTTTTGAATTTCGGCAACTTTGGTTACGACCGCGCAACGGGGACCGTCGACCCGAAAGCGGCTTTCGATGATCAACTCGCCATGACCGTGGCAGCCGAAGAAGAGGGACTGGATGGTGCTTGGATTCGGGTCCACCATTTCCAGTGGATGATGTCAGCACCGTTTCCTACACTGTCTGCCATGGCCGCACAGACCAACAGCATCGAGTTGGGCACCGGTGTGATTGACCTCCGTTATGAAAATCCCCTGTATTTTGCTGAACAGGCTGCTACCACCGACCTCATCTCAGATGGGCGCTTGCAGCTTGGTATCTCGCGCGGCTCACCTGAGGCAGCTATTGATGGTCAGAAACAATTTGGGTACACCCTAGAACCCGGTCAAACCTGGGCCGATCTCGCCCGAGAACGCGGACAACGCATCCGCAACGCTGTGTCTGGCCATCCCGTAGCGACCGGTGACCCAAACTCGCCGTGGTCTCCGGGCGGAGCAACTCAACTTGTGACACAACCCCAGTCCCCCGGACTAGTGAATCGTCTCTGGTGGGGATCAGGTTCCACCAGCTCGGGAATCACCGCAGGGCAGCACGGATATAATTTGCTGTCTTCAACGCTATTACTCCAAGATGACGGTCGCCCGTTCCACATTCAACAAGCCGACCAAATTCAGCAATACCAGGATGCCTACGCTGCGTCAGGATTCACAACCGGTGGCTTGGCGGCAGTCAGCCGCTCGATGTATGCGCTCCGCTCGATCCAAGACGAGCGAATGTTCGGCTATGCCGGCAACAGCCGAGACCAGGCCGGCCAACTCGAGGGCGGTCCCGCACGTTCTGGCCCAACGTATGTTGGCAACGTAGAGACGCTGGCTGAAATGCTGTCCCAGGACCAGGCTGTGGTCGATGCCGACTACGTTCTCTTCGCCAACCCCGCCCAGCTGGGGCCCGAACGGAATCGGGAAATCTTTGCCGGCTGGTATGAGGTCTTCAAGCTGCTGGGCTGGAAGTAAAGTTTCCCAAGAGTTACTTGACGACTCACATACCAACGTGTGCGTCGTCGTTGATTAGAATGATCTTCGGATCTGACCTGTTGTTATGAAGGATGCTCAATGAATGTGACCGAACAATATCGTGCAGCGCGTGATCGTCTCATGGTGTTGGATCCAACCGATGTTGCCGAAAAGTTCACGTGGCCAGAGTTTGAGCACTTCAATTTTGGCTTGGACTGGTTCGATGCGATCGCCCAGAATCCAGCCCGAGGCGACCAACCAGCTCTGATCGTTACCGGAGACACTGGTACCCAGACTCTGACTTTTGCCGAACTGTCGGCCCGCTCAACACAAGTGGCGGGTTGGTTCCAGTCACTCGGTGTAGCTCGCGGCGATAAATTCATGATGATGTTGGATAACGAGATCGAGCTGTGGGAAGCGATGTTGGCCGCCATCAAAATTGGTGCTGTCATTCTCCCCACCACAGTGATGTTGGATTCCAAGGCGCTGGCCTCACGCGTCAAACGCGCGGGGGTGCAGTGGGCCCTGACCAACCAGCAAAACATTGGCAAATTCAGTGAGCTCGCCGATTTTGGCGTCGACTCGGCATCCGTAGGGTTGTTCGTCACCGGCCACGATCCCGTCGATGGCGCCTATGCCTATACCGATGCCTACGCTTCCACCCATGAGTTGACCATTGATGGGCCAACTCCCGCCGATGCAGAAATGCTGGTGTATTTCACCTCAGGCACCACCAGTGAACCAAAGATGGTTCTGCACACCCAAGAGTCGTATTCGGTCGGACATTTCTCCACCCTGTACTGGTTGGGGGTCAATGCCGACGACGTCCACCTGAACATTTCTTCGCCAGGCTGGGGTAAGCACGCATGGTCGTCATTCTTTGCCCCCTGGATCGGGGAAGCTACCGTATTATCGGTCAACTACGCGCGTTTCGATGCCACCACGATGCTAAACGTGATCGAGGAATTTTCGGTGACCAGCCTATGCGCACCTCCCACAGTGTGGCGCATGTTGATTCACTCGAATATGGCGCAAGTACAGAATCCACCGACCAATGCCCTATCAGCGGGCGAACCACTCAACCTTTCGACTCTGGAAAGTGTGCGCGAGGCCTGGGGCGTGACCATTCGTGACGGTTATGGTCAGACCGAAACCACCCTTCAAATTGCTACGACTCCGGGACTTCATGTACCTGCCGGGGCCCTGGGGAAACCATTGCCGGGTTTCCAAGTAGAACTCGTCGATGAGCTCACTGAGGAAGTCATCACCGGAGCTGGTACCGGACAAGTTGCCCTCCGTCTGGATCCCAAACCCGTTGGACTGACACCGGGATATTATTTGGATGAAGAACGCAACGTTCAGGCATTCGGTTCGGACCTGTATTTGACCGGGGATCTGATGTCCCGTGATGACGACGGTGTGTACACCTACGTGGGCCGTGCTGATGATTTATTTAAAGCCTCGGACTATAAGCTGTCACCGTTTGAGCTGGAAAACGGCCTGATGGGCTACCCGTCTATTTCAGAAGTCGCGATTGTGCCTAGTCCGGACCCCATCCGTACAGCGGTGCCAAAAGCCTATATTGTGTTGGCACCCGGCTACTCCCCGAACGCGGAAACCGCCGAGGCTATTTTTGTCCACGCTCGAAGTGCACTGCAACCGTACGCGCGGATCCGCCGTCTAGAATTTGTGACGGGCTTGCCCAAGACTGTTTCGGGCAAAACACGTCGAGTCGCGCTTCGACATGACGAAGTTCAAGTGCACGGCGATCAAGGGCAGCACACAGCCACAGTCCTAGCCAATCGAACAACAACTGAGGGCTACGGGCATGAATACTCCGATGCCCAGTTCCGCTAAACAGCGGTTCCCGGCGTCGCCTATTTCAATTCACGTTTGAGCAGTTTGCCCGACTGGTTCCGCGGTAGCTCCTCAACGAATTCGATATGTCCAGGCACTTTGTGCCGAGCCAAGGTCTCTCGTGTGAGGTCGCGGATCTCGTCAGGGCTGACGGTTTCTATACCATCTTTAAGCACGATCACTGCGGTGACCTGTTCGATCCACTTTTCGTGTGCGCGGCCAACAACGGCCACTTCTGCAACTGCCGGATGCCGGTAAATGGCGTCCTCAACTTCACGGGATGCTACCAGGACGCCACCGGTATTGATAACGTCTTTGATCCGGTCCACGACTTCGATATAGCCGTCTTCATCCATGACCACGAGGTCGCCAGAACGGAACCAACCATCCATAAAGGCTTCCGCGGTTTGTTCTGGTTTGTTCCAGTAACCTGAGAACAGTTGTGGTGAGCGATATTGTACTTCTCCGGGAGTCCCAACACCGACTTCTTCACCCGTGGAAGGATCGACGACGCGGAGCTGTACCGTCACCACCGGACGGCCAGCCGAGGCAGGACGTTCGTCATGCTCTTCGGGGCGCAAAACTGTACACAACGGTGCCATTTCACTTTGACCAAAGCAGTTATAGAAGCCAATCTTGGGGTATTCCTCTCGTAGCCGTTGCAGCACAGTAACGGGCATGATGGAGGCCCCGTATTGAGCCTTCTGCAGCGAGGAAAGATCGCGCTTTTCTAGGTCCGGGTGCTGTGACAGCGGAACCCACACGGTTGGGGCCAAAAACAAGGAACCGATCTGTTCTTCTTCAATCCGCCGGAGGATCTCGGGAATATCTGGGATACGCATCAATCGGATGGTGGCACCCAGCATCAGATATGGTGCACTAAACACGTGCATGGCAGCTGAGTGATACAGCGGCATAGGAACCAGCGGATTATCATCTGCGGTCATGTCAAGCGACTGTATGGTGCCGTTGTAGTGGGCCAGCAGGGCTCGTTGTGTGAGCATTGCCCCCTTCGGAGCTGAGGTGGTGCCCGAAGTGTAGAGCAGCTGCGCCAGGTCTGCTTCTTCGGCAGTATCCCATGGTTCCAGTGCGAAGGCATCTTCTAGGGTCTGGTCATCTGCCAAGACCAACTCAATATCTTCAAGGATCTGAGAGATCTTCACGACATTGTCGAGTCCACTTGATTCGGCGATACCACGCACCGTGCCCTCGTACTCGTCGTCCACGATGATGGTAGCCGCCGCGCTGTCGTCAATAAGGTACTGCAGTTCAGGCCCGGTCAAGGCAAAGTTGATCGGTACGTGCACCACCCCGGCACGAGAAGCTGCGAAAAACAGTATGAGGAATGTATCTGAGTTCTTCCCCATGACTGCCAAGCGGTCACCGGCTTGTAGCCCCAAGCCACGGAGTTGTGCTGCTGCGGCAGTAATGGCCTGATTCAGCGCAGTGTACGTCCAGCTACGGTCCTGGTACTTCAGCGCGATGTTGTCGCGCTGCGTTGCAGCAACTCGAGCTAGCTGCAATGAGACGGAATTTCGTTGGCTGGTTCGAATCTGTTCTTCGACCGAAGACGAGCGTAGACCCGTGGTGTTCATAAGGTAGCTCCGTAAATAATTATGTACAGTGGCTGACGTCAACGTCCGGGCCGGTTAGCTCTCGAGGCGCTCAATGATCGTCACGTTGGCTTGACCGCCGCCTTCACACATGGTCTGGAGACCATATCGTCCACCTGATTCTTCAAGTGAGTGCAGCAATGTCGTCATCAAACGAGCACCTGTCGCTCCGATAGGGTGGCCCAGTGCGATGGCTCCGCCATGCTTGTTGACCTTGGACATATCCGGCCCGAGCTCTTTCTCCCAGGCCAAGACGACGGAAGCGAAGGCTTCGTTAATCTCGATGGCGTCGAAGTCATCAATATCCATACCAGTGCGTTCCAGTGCAAAACGAGTCGCCCGGATTGGGGCTGACAGCATCATAACCGGGTCATCAGCGCGCGCTGAAATATGGTGAATACGAGCGCGTGGAACCAAACCGTATGCTTCAACGGCGTGTTCGGATGCGATTGTTAGGAGTGCGGCTCCGTCGCTAATTTGCGAAGCGCTTGCTGCGGTATGTATGCCATTTGGTCGCAGGGTTTGGAGTTCGCGCATTTTGGCACGGTTCGGTGTCCGAGGGCCTTCATCGTCGCGAAGTCCACCCAATGGAAGAATTTCCTCAGCAAAGAATCCGGCTTCTTGGGCTGCGAGCGCGCGGCGATGCGATTCTGCGGCAAAAGCTTCAGCTTGGTCGCGGGTAATCCCCCAGCGATTGGCGATCATTTCTGCACCGTGGAACTGAGAAATCACTTGGTCGCCGTAGCGATCAGCCCACGCCTTTGACCCAGCAAAGGGTGTCGGGAACCCCTGATCCTTCATAATCGAGTTCGAAGTGCCGAGGGGAATGGTCGACATATTCTGGACGCCACCGGCGACAATCAGATCCGAGGTTCCCGACATGACGGCTTGTGCGGCATAGTGGATGGCCTGCTGGCCTGAGCCACATTGCCTATCGATAGTAGTTCCAGGTACTGCTTCTGAACCACCGGCAGCGAGCCATGCTGTACGAGCGATGTCGAAACCTTGCGGTCCGATCTGGTCGATACAACCGAGAATGATTTCGTCATATTCTTCGGTATCAACGCCCACCCGATCGAACATGGTCGACAAAGGCGCGGCAGCGAGGTCAGCGGAGTGGATATCCGCCAAAGCACCATTGCGGCGTCCTACTGGTGTGCGAAGCGCATCAACGATAAATGCTTGTGTCATCGGGTTCCTCCTGGACCATTCATCAACTCTGTGGCTACACGCAACTAACGTGGTCCCATCCGCAGTGCGCCATCCATCCGAACGGTGTGACCATTAATGTAGTTATGGCCGATAAGATCAAGCACCAGTTGCGCGTATTCATCTGGACGCCCCAGGCGAGCCGGGAACGGTACCGAAGCTTCCAGTGTTTCGCGGAACTCTGGAGTAATGCCCGCCATCATCGGTGTTTCAACGATCCCGGGTGCAACGGTATTGACACGGATGCCGTGGGAGGCCAGGTCCCGGGCAGCTGAAATGGTGAGTGAGTGCACGCCACCTTTGGAAGCTGCATAGGCTGCCTGACCAATTTGTCCTTCAAATGCTGCCACGGAGGCGGTGTTGATGACAATACCGCGTTGGCCGTCATCGTCGACGGGTTCTTGTTTGGCAACCAATTCCGCGCCGAGGGTCATGACGTTGAACGTGCCCAAAAGGTTGACATTAATAACGTTGGCGAATTGATCCAGGTCGTGGGGCCCTTTTTTCGACAAGATACGACCGGGTGTCCCAATACCTGCGCAGTTGATGACCACTCGTAACGGTTCGCTTCCTTCTGCAATGTGGCTCATCGCTGTCCGGATTGAGTCGTGGTCGGTGACGTTGACTTCCAGGTACTCCACGTTGTCAACGGGCGGGGCCTGTTCAATTCCCTGAGCCAAGTCGAAGGCGTATACCTTCATGCCTTTTTCAGCCAGGGCCTTAGCGGTCGTTGCGCCGAGGCCGGAGGCGCCACCGGTAACAATTGCTGCTTGTCCTTGCATTTCCATATTGATTCCTAGCTACACAAATGACGACATACCCGTGATGGCACGTGCCACAATGAGTGAGTTGATTTCGTAGGTTCCTTCGTAAGTATGCACGATCTCTGCATCGGTAAAAATCTTGGCCGCTTCGTAGGTGGAGATGATACCGTTGCCACCGAGCATGTTCCGAGCTCGCGCCGCGGAGTCACGCAACATTCGTGAGCCCGTAGATTTCGCCATGGCCGCATGGACCATCTGTACGCGACCTTCCGCTTGCAAGCGTGCAACCTGGTGCATCAGTCCAAACGATGCCATGGCATTGGAAATCATCTCAGCAAGGTCCTGCTGTACGAGCTGGAATTTCGCGAGCGGTTGCCCAAACTGCTTCCGGCCAAGCACATAGTCGCGAGCAACGTCGAAAGCATGCATTTGTGCCCCGTAGGCCTGCCAGCCGACCCAGATTCGTGAGTTCCGAAGCATCTCGTTGGCCGCACTGAATTCTGCGGCACCGGGCAGTGCATCAGCATCGGAAAGTTCAACGTTGTCAAAGACGATGTCCGCATTCTGGATGACCCGTAGACCGATTTTGTCGGAGATCTTTTCAGCCGAAACTCCCGGCAGATCCATCCGCACGAGAAAGCCTTTCACGTTTTCCGTGTCCGTGTCACGGGCCCAAACCAGGGCAAAGTCCGCAGATGTTCCGCCACCTATCCACCGTTTTTCGCCATGAATAATCCACCCGTTGGCTGTTTTCGTAGCGGTAGTTTCCATCCCTCCGGCAACGTCTGAGCCGTGGTCGGGCTCGGTCATGGCAAAACATCCAGTGGCTTCAAAATTGCGCAGCTTATCTAGCCACTGGGCACGTTGGGCATCGGAGCCGAGTTGGTGGACCATTCCCAGGATGAGCTCATTGTGAATACCAACCAGGGCGCACAAGGAGACGTCGACTCGAGCAACTTCTGCATATACCAATCCCCGAAACAGCCATGAGCAGTCACTCACGGCGAGCTCGCCAAGCCCCAAATCCCCAAGTGCAGGGAGCATCTCGAAAGGAAACTCTTCCCGATTCCAGTATTCAATGACCTGTTTGCGAATGTTGTCTTGCAGATGCTGACGAATCTCGAGCAGCTGTTCTTGCTCGTCTGGACTCAGCAGTGAGATAACGTCCAAAATGTCAGCATCGGGGAATGGTGCATCATGAACGTTATGAATAAGTCCATTCGATTCCACGGCTGTCATACGAGTCCTTTTCTCATTCCAAAAACATGGTGATGCAACCCTCACTCATCACCTACTGCACAAGTGTACAGCGAGTGGGCCTCCACCGAAAATTCGAACGTCGAGATCGTCGTGCATTTCCTGCACACGCCCTGTGCGGAAATTATATTCGCCCTTGTCAGGCTGCTATTTTGCGCGCAACTCAAGGGGCAAGCCGGGGACCAAAAGACCCCCGTTCAGCCCCGTCAAGCGAGTATGGCTCGGCACACAATCATGAATTTTTCTGTACGCTATGTCACAGCGCACTTAGTCTACTTCTGAAAAGAAGTTCTCTACCTCGAATGAAGGAGCCCCATGTCTGTTACCGCTCAGTACCGCCAAGCTCGCGACGTGTTGCTTACGCACCGCACTGATATCGAAGCTGCTCGAAAAAGTTTCGATTGGCCGCGCTTTGAGAATTTCAACTTCGCATTGGACTGGTTCGACAAGATCGCAGCATCAGAAGAACGCGCGGATCAGGATGTCTTGGTCATTCTCGAGGAGGACGGCACGCGGTATTCCGCAACCTATGCTGAGCTCTCTGCGCGATCTTCTCAGGTGGCCAATTGGTTGCGCAATCTCGGTGTGAAACGTGGCGACGGCATCATCATTATGCTCGACAACCAGTACGAGCTATGGGAAACGATGCTGGCAGGGTTCAAACTCGGTGCGGTGCTGCTCCCCACCACCGTCATGCTCGGGCCCGAACAAATCGATGAACGCATCACACGATCAGAAGCCACTTGGGTTGTGACCAACCCAGAAAACACTGCAAAATTTGATAGCGTTCCTGGCGACTTTGAAGTCATTACAACCTCAACAGATCAGCTGCCTTCCGTCACCGTCCACCCGCAGCACCTCTACGCCGATGCCGATATGGCACCGACACAATTTGAGGTTACCGAGCCCACCCCAGCCGATGATGTTGCCCTAATCTATTTCACGTCGGGGACTACGTCTCGCTCGAAGATGGTCGCCCACACCCACACGACGTACCCGGTGGGGCACCTTTCGACCCTCTACTGGATTGGACTGGAACCAGGCGATGTTCACCTCAATGTGGCTTCGCCCGGGTGGGCAAAACATGCTTGGTCCAACTTCTTTGCGCCTCTGATCGGTGAAGCCACCATCTTCCTCTATAACTACGCTCGTTTTGACGCTCAGGAGATGATGTCGGTCATGGATGCTGAAGGAGTGACTTCGGTCTGTGCCCCACCAACGGTATGGCGCATGCTTATCCAAGCTGACATGACAAAGATGATTACTCCACCCAGAAAGGTCCTAGCCGCTGGAGAACCATTGAACCCGGTGGTCATCGAAGCAGTGAATACCGCGTGGAATGCTGACATTCGCGATGGTTTTGGACAGACTGAAAGCACACTACAAATTGCGAATACTCCCGGCCAGAATGTTAAAGCAGGCTCCCTGGGGCGAGTACTTCCCGGCTATAACGTCGTGCTTATTGATCCCGCGACAGACGAAGTTGTCGAGGGTCCAGGCGAAGGCGAGGTCTGTTTGACTATCGATCCAAGACCCGTGGGACTCATGGCTGGTTACCACAAGGACCCAGCGAAGAATGCAGCTGCGTTCCGCGATGGCTATTACCGCACCGGGGACATTATGAACCGAGACCAAGACGATGTTTTCACGTATATTGGCCGTTCCGATGACGTGTTCAAGGCATCCGACTACAAGCTGTCACCGTTCGAACTTGAATCCGCGATCATCGAGCATCCCGGCGTATCTGAAGCAGCGGTTGTTCCCTCCCCAGACCCAATTCGCCTAGCAGTACCCAAAGCGTATGTTGTGCTTGCGGAGGGGTATACACCGAATGCAGAGACTGCTCAGGATATTTTGGCATTTACGGACAGCAAATTGCCGCCCTATGCAAAAATCCGTCGCCTGGAATTCTCTGAGCTCCCGAAGACTATTTCTGGCAAAATTCGTCGCGTTGAATTACGGAAGAAGGAAGCCGAGTTCCATGGTGTAGATGGGGAAATGACTGAACCGTCGCTTGCGGCTCGGACAACAACTGGCGGGTATAACCACGAGTTTGCCGCATCGGACTTCAAGTAACCAGCCAGGATGATGCGGCGAGCACCAAACTAACCTGCATCAAACGCAAGACACCGGAAGCAAAAGCTTCCGGTGTCTTTGTCTCTGTGGTCGTCAGTTCTGTCTGGGCAATGAACACACCATCCGAGCCCCTGGCTAGTAGACCACAGCGGCCCTACCTAGACAGCACCACTATTGTTGGTGGTAACTACCGATCCTTGAACTCAGGCTGACGCTTATTAGAAAACGCGTCCATACCCTCTTTTTGGTCCTCGAGCGCAAACAACGAGTGGAAGGTACGCCGCTCAAACATCAGACCCTGCTGCAACGTGGTCTCGAATGCGTTGTTGACTCCCTCTTTGGCAGCCATCACCACAGGACGAGACTTCGAAGCTATAGTCTGTGCGATTTCCATGGCGGTATCGAACACCTGGCTATCTTCAACAAGTCGAGCAACGAGGCCAGCGCGTTCGGCTTCTTCTCCGTCAATCATCCGACCGGTAAGTACCAGGTCCATCGCCTTGGATTTACCAATCGCGCGCGTCAGACGTTGAGAACCGCCCATCCCAGGAATAACTCCCAGGTTAATTTCAGGCTGGCCGAATTTCGATTTCGGACCGGCGATGATCATGTCGGCCATCATCGCCAGTTCACACCCACCACCGAGTGCGTAGCCATTGACCGCAGCAATGATTGGTAGGCGGATCGCCGTGAAGCGGCTCCAATGCCCAAACCAGTCTGCCTGCTGCATGTCAATATAGGATTTGGTCTGCATTTCTTTGATGTCGGCTCCGGCGGCGAATGCCTTGTCATTGCCGGTGACGACGATGGCCATAATATTGGCATCGTCCTGGAATGCTTCGGAAGCGTCAACGATGGCATTCATGATGTCAACGTTCAGTGCATTCAGAGCGTCGGGCCGGTTAAGGCGAATGACGCCCACCCGATCGACGGTTTCGGTAAGTATCACTTGGTCAGACACAGTTAGCCTTTCTGCTTGGTGGCAATGATGGCGGAGAAGTCTTTGCCCGAAGTGTCTTCGGAGTTAAACTCAGTGTACGCACGGTACGCTGCCATCCCGAAGTCTGCAGGAGTGTTGGTCGATTCAATGGCTTCTCGTGCCAACGTCAAATCCTTTGCCATGAGTCCCGTCGCGAAACCGGGGCGATAATCATTTGATGCCGGTGATCCTGGTACCGGCCCGGGGACAGGACAATTCGTAGTGACGGACCACGACTGCGCGGCCGAAGTAGACATGACGTCGTAAAGCGTCTGATGACTCAGACCCAGGTTCTTACCCAGAGTAAACGCTTCGGCAGTCCCAATGGTGTTGATAGCCAGTGCCATGTTGTTCACGATCTTTGCCGCCTGTCCGGTACCGGACTCGCCCGCGTGGACAACCTGTCGGCCCATCACGTCAAATAATGGCTTGGCCTTATCAAACGCCTCCTGACTGCCCCCAACCATAAACGTGAGGGTCCCTTTTTCAGCGCCTGTTGTACCACCGGAGACCGGTGCGTCTAAGGCCAAGTGTCCGGCATCGGTGGCCAGTTTAGCTGCTTGAACGGCATCGTCGACTGCAATCGTAGAAGAGTCGATAAACAATATTCCTGGATCGGCTGCTGCCAACAACCCACTGGAATACGCCTCTAAAACGTGTTTTCCGGCGGGGAACATCGTGATAACGACGTCGGCACCATTTACAGCGTCTTCTGCTGTTTCAGCCGGGGTCACACCGTGTTCTGCTGCAACTTTGATCGCCGCCTGAACGACGTCAAAGCCGGTGACGCTATATCCTGCGTCAACGAGATTTCGGGCCATGTGGGAACCCATATTCCCAAGGCCTAGAAAAGCGATTTTCATACCGTGTCCTTACGTATTAGACGGTGAGATCCTCGATGCCGTCTACGGGGCCGAAGAACGCTTGTACAGCGGCATCGGTGACATCAATCAGCCTCGCAGGGTCCCACTGAGGGTTTCGGTCTTTATCAATGATCTGGGCTCGAATGCCCTCTGCAAGGTCGACCCCTTCCATAGCGTGCATGGTGGTGCGTAAGTCTTGCGCCAGGACTTCAGCAAACTGCATGTCTTGGGCTCGACGAACAGCTTCCAAAGTGACTTTGAGTCCGGTCGGCGAGTGCCGTTGCAGAACTTTGAGCGCCTTTTGAGCAACCTCGTTGCCCTGCGCGGCAACTACCTCTACCGCGGTGAGGATTTCCTCAACGGTAGCGGCACCAAAGGCTTCATCGATCCAGGTGGATTCATTTTCTAGGGCGGATTCACCCGGTTCATGGAATTCCGCCAGAATTTCGTCGACCTGTTCTGGGGCGGTGACACTTTCGAGTCGTTCAATCAGCGCCTCGATCCGCGCGTCTGGTACCCGAACATCTGCCATACCCACATAAACTGCGTCTGCGCCAGAGACGTGAGTCGCGGTGAGTGCCATATAGTTGCCGACGTTTTGCGGTGCATTCGCTAGAAAATATGAACCCCCGACATCTGGGCTGAAACCAATACCTACTTCCGGCATTCCCAGTTTTGTAGAATCAGTGGCCACACGGTGCGAACCTGGCGAAGAGATACCTACTCCCCCGCCAAGTACCAGGCCATTCATGATGGCGATATACGGCTTTGGGTAGTTATAAATCCTGTTATTGAGCGTGTACTCGTCACGAAAGAACGGCACCGCTGCGGCAAGATCATTTTTAATAGCGTTGTCGTGAATTGATACAACGTCACCACCGGCACACAGCCCACGGTCGCCCGAGCCACGGACCAGCACAGCGTGGACATCGTCGTTGTGTTCGAATTCTGTAAGGGCTTGGTCAATGAGCCCAATCATGTTGTACGAGAGTGCATTCACCGCTTTGGGGCGGTTGAGCGTTAAAACGCCCAACCCGCCCTGAACGGATGTCAGAAGTTCATCTTGTGACATGAGGTCCTTTACTGCAGAGGCATTACGAAGCTGGCTTCTTCTTTGACACCCGAGGGCCACCGTGAAGTAACCGTCTTGGTTTTGGTGACAAATTTGAATGCATCAGCACCGTGCTGGTTGAGATCTCCGAAGCCTGACGCTTTCCAACCACCGAAGGTGTAGTACGCGATGGGTACAGGGATTGGTACGTTGACTCCGACCATGCCGACGTTTACCCGTCGGGTGAATTCACGAGCTGAATCCCCGTCACGGGTGAAGATGGCAACGCCATTGCCGTACTGGTGCTCTGTTGGCAGCGCAAGCGCTTCCTCGAAGTCATCCGCACGAACGATCGTCAGGACCGGCCCAAAAATTTCGTCGAGGTAAACGGACATGTCCTTCGTGGCCTTATCGAAGATTGTGGCGCCTACGTAAAATCCCTTTTCGTGACCATCGACGGTGACACCGCGACCATCAAGTACAAGCTCTGCGCCTTCTTCGACGCCTGCCGCAATGGCAGCTTCGATGCGTTGTTTCGCTTCAGCGGTCACAACCGGGCCAAAGTCCGAGGAAGAATCCAGCGATGGTCCGACCTTGAGTTTCTTGGCTTTTTCGAGCACTTTAGCAACGAGGGCGTCGGCAGTTTCCTGACCAACTGGTACGGCCACCGACAGTGCCATGCAGCGTTCACCAGCAGCGCCGAATGCGGCACCGATCAATGCATCCGCAGCCTGATCGAGGTCAGCATCCGGCATGATGATGGCGTGGTTCTTGGCTCCGCCGAAGCACTGGGCACGCTTTCCGTTTACAGCGGCTGTGGTGTAGATCGACTGAGCGATCGGAGTCGATCCCACAAAGCCAACGCTTTGGACCTCGGGGTGATCCAAGAGCGCATCGACAGCGGCTTTGTCACCATTGATCACCTGGAAAACGCCATCTGGCATGCCGGCTTGTTTGAATAGCTCAGCAAGCATCAGGGGGACAGACGGATCGCGTTCCGAAGGCTTCAGGATAAAGGCGTTGCCGGCGGCTAGCGCAGGGCCAGCCTGCCAGAGAGGAATCATCGCTGGAAAGTTGAACGGTGAGATTCCGACACAGACTCCGAGTGCCTGGCGCATCGAATAGGTATCGATACCCCTACCCGACTCATCAGAAAATTCGCCTTTCAACAGGTGCGGGGCACCCATGCAAAATTCGATGACCTCTAAACCGCGCTGCACGTCGCCTTTGGCATCGTCAAATGTTTTCCCGTGCTCGTTTGACAGGGCGGTAGCCAAGTCATCCATGTTGTCGTGACAGAGATCCACAAAGCGGCCAAGTATCCGTGCCCGACGCTGTGCATTAAGAGCTTCCCAGCCGAGCTGGGCTTTCGCCGCAATGCCAACAGCATTGTTGACCTCTTCAACCGAGGCCAAAGGTACCTGTGCTGCGACCTCTCCGACCGCTGGGTGATACACATCGGCTAAGCGGCCCGAAGTGCCTTCTACGGCAGCACCGTTGATAAAGTGCGTAAGAGTCTGTGTCATCTTGTCCCTTCCGACATGACCCGAACCGTAGAGAATGCCCTACGGTTCGGCAATGTTTCTGATGGTGCAGCATTGAACGTTTGCTGCATCCGCTAGTGTCCAATATGCCAGCTCGGTAGTGGTGTTGGCCACATTACAGCCAAGATCGTCGGTACCGAATGCTTCACAGCTCGTGTGCACATATGCACACAGGCGTCATCTACGCTGTGCGTCAAAAGGTCAGCCAACTTTCGTTAGGCTGCCTAGAATGAGGGCATGTCCAACGAAGGTTTTGTTCCCACACCCCCCGGCGCTCGTGCCTTATCTCTGTCTGCAACAGACAAACCCGCTGCACCGCAGGAAATAAATAAGTGGCGTGCCGCCATGCAGGATCCAACGCATTCGACACGCTATGCCGAACGATGGGAACGCATGGAGACCGAAGGCAAAGATATCGACGGCGAAGGTCGTGCCATTGATGCCCTGGCGGACCGCGGCTCCACGATTCTGGATGCCGGTTCAGGCAACGGCCGGCTGGCAGGTTATCTTGCTCGCGCAGGTCATAAAACAATGGGAGTTGACCTTGACCCCTATCTGGTAGAAGTCGCCAACTCCAAATATCCTGAAGCTCACTTCGAAGTGGCGGATCTGGCTGACTTTGCGCTGTATGACGACGCAGGCGAACTGCAAACCTTTGACATCCTTGTTGCCGCCGGCAATGTGCAGACTTTTCTTGCAGACTGGGAACGTCTCCCGGCGCTTGAGAATATTGCCAAGCACATGCATGCCTCGTCGCGTTACGTCACCGGGTTCCAGTTGGCCCGAGGATATTCAAATCAGCAATTCACAAACGATGCCGAAGCGGCCGGATTAGAGGTCGTTCAACGTTTCGGCACGTGGCAGTTCGAACCCTTCGTTGAGGATGGGGAATTTCTGCTGGCCGTGCTCTGCTTGAAATCCTCCCGTTGACCACCTCTGCCCCTTCCCCAAAAATGCAGCGCACATTGACCCCAGCGTTGCTGGCCGTGATGTGCATTGCTTTATTTGGCTTCGGTACGTTCTTCTTGAACTACTCAACCCTGGTCTCCATCGGCACCAATATGGGCTTGACTGCAGTCGCAGCGGGCACAATACTCACGATCATGATGGTAGCGGTCGTTGCAGTTCAACCACTGGCGCCGGTACTAAACAACCATTTTGGTCCGCGAATGACGTTTTTCGCTGCGCTCAGCCTACAAGCCGCAGGAAATCTTTTGAGCCTGTTGACACATTTCCCCCTGTTTGCTCTCGTCTCAGGCAGTGTAGTTGGCGGTCTAGGGTTCGGCATTCTGGTGGTGATCGGAACAGCGGCCGTGCCTTCAACCGTGGCGCCAGAGCGATTAGGTAAAGCCTTGGGATATTTTGGTGTGACCACCTCAGGTGCTACGGCCATTGGTGCTCCTGCAGGGTTATGGCTCATAAACATCATGCCAGCCATCGGATTTCGATGGCTAGCATTCGGGTTCATTCTGTTAGCATTGCCCGCGCTACTAGCCATTCCACAGCAACATCAGACGAGCAATACTGCGTCACGAGATGTTGAGCAGCCAGTCGATGGGCGTATGCGGTGGGGCGGTCTCATTACAGTATTACTGCCTGTCTCTATCGTGCTCACAACATTCGGCTTGCTCCTAGCGTTTGGGCCAGCAGCACACAGCGTATCTCCAGCGCTCTACATCGTGAGCATGCAGATCTTTGCAATCATCGGCAGATTCCTTGCCAGCTCGTCATTGGATCGGCGAGCCCCCGTATCGGTCATGAGTGCAGGAATCGTGGTCACGCTAATCGGTCTCATATTTACTGCCCTCTTACCTGCAGGCACAGCTCTGATTATCGCCATGATGGTCTTAGGCTTTGGCATCGGTGCTGTACAGGCCTCAAGTTTATTGCTGTGCTTTGAGCAGTCCGGTAGCACCAATCGTGGAAGTGTCGCTTGGAATATGACGTTCGATATTGGATTAGGCGTCGCCGGACTGGTAGGCGGTTTTGGCTTCACATACTGGGGCCCCGCGATAACCTATATCGTCTGTGCCATCGCATTGACGATGGTAGGCCTCTTTTTTGTTTTGTATTTCTTGTCGCCGAAAAGTCCGCAGGCAGAGCAAGCTCCAGCAAAGCGCTAAACACCTCTGCATTTTTGCAAGCCACCAATGCGGTCACTCTATAAAAGACCGTCACTCCCCACCCCAGGTCAACCACGCTCTACACGATGACATGCATCACACTTTGCGTGGTGTTTGAGCACCTTGTTGAGAAACAACCTATGCAGAACTCATGGCCTTTGGGGTTCTTCGGACTCCGTGCGGGGCAAATTGTTGGCATCGTATCGCTGGTCATCACAGCACCCTTTGCCTTCGGCATCCTACGCGACTACGAAACACTGAGTGCCTCGTTGCTTGCATACCCCGTGAGTACGCTCGTGTGCTTCTTCATGTCGGACCCCAGTAAACAGAATTTCGACATCGACGTGATTCAGTACCGCACCGGCGACTTCGATCCGTCAGAGGAACAGGAACTCGTGTTGCAAGCTGTCAAACGCGGTAAAAAACATGGATCTACCGACGAGCAACCAGACGATTAATTCCGCTCCACCGTTTACCCGGTGGTGATCCCTTGTTTGCTAGTGCACCTGAGGTTCAGTGGCTCGTGAGATTTGACCCGTCGGCTCTGCCACTGCATTGGCCACCGCAACAGCGATACCGGTGGTTATGGGGATCGCCAGCACGAGACCAACAGAACCAACAAGGATACGAACGACCTCTTCAACCATCTCTGCTGACATGAGCGTATCGAGCATAGACCTGTCGTACAGCGAAACCACGATGAGCATCGGCAAAGCCGCCCCAGCGTAGGCGAAGGCAATGGTATAGACCGTTGAGGCAATGTGGTCCCGGCCAATTCGCATACCAGCGGCAAAAAGATTGCGCGGCGAGATAGTCGGTTGTGCGGCTTTGATTTCCCAGACCGCCGAAGACTGAGTAATCGTGACATCGTTGAGCACACCCAGACCGGCGACCAGTAATCCGGTCAGCACGATACCGGAAAGTCGTATTTCCGGTACGACCGAGGCCAACATATAGGAATATTCTTCACCAAGCCCGATCAGATAAGCCGAATCAGATGCCCAGGCAGCAAGCCCCGCGGTAAGCAGCAATCCAATAAAGGTGCCCAGGAGCGCTGTAGTAGTACGCAGCGAAAATCCGTGGGCAAAATACAGCACCACCAACATGATCAACATGCTGCCGATAAGCCCTACCCAGAAAGGCGGCCTGCCCTCCAACAGTGCTGGGATCATAAACCCGAAAAGCACGACAAACGACAGGACCAGTCCACCGATCGCGCGTACACCTCGCCACCGTGCAACGACTATGACAACTACTGCATACAGTGCGGCCAGGAGACCGACCGGAATCGTTCGCTCAAAGTCGACAAAGACTCCGGTCTCAGCTAGATCCTCGCCCACGAGAATCTTGACATTATCGCCGCGCACTACTTCTGATGAAGCTGAGACTTGGACGGGAATCTCCACGTCATAAGTGCCCGAGTCGGTCCCAACCTGTGCGGTTTGACACTCGATATCGACTTGCACGTCCGTGGGGCTACCGGTATCGGAAGCATCTTCGCATGCGTTAGCCGCAACCGACGTCACCGATCCAGATTCTACCGCGAAGCTCTCGGTGGTCCCGTACGGATCATCGAGTGAGAGTTCTTGATGAACACCGGACGGCCAAAGCCAGATCATGGCACCAATGAGGGCAATGCCCATGGGCACCAAGATACTGACCATCCAGATGATCACCCTGCGCCGCGTGGCAGGAATACTCGAGGGTACGTTATGCATGTGGTGGGACGTCAGTCGCCCAAATGGTGGACTCATGTTCGACGATGGCGGTATCCGATTCGACCGCCGTCTCGATCAACGAATTCAGCACCGTAGTGGAGTTGTCGATCTCGATGGCTAAGCTACGTTCTTCACCTGCAGTGGACAGTAGCGCCCGGATATGATCGGTCGGATCCGGGTGGTTCGGATCGTGTCCGATGAATAAGTCAACCACGTTTGGCACCGGCCCAGGATATGCAATCGCAAAAGCTGTGATGCCCGTGTCTTCACGCGTGATAAACGCTTGCTGCGCACCCGTTTGTGGGGCAAGCAATAACTGCTGTGCCTGAGTGAGTGTGAGATGAGAAGGGTCCCAATCGTGAGTAGCGTTGTAGTACTCAGCGACCACTTTGGACAATTCGACCGAGCCTGTCGCTAGCTGTTGGACTTCAAAATCCTTGGATTCAAATGACTTTGAAGCCACAATTACGCGTTGTGTGTGCTGAATCGGCGAAAAACCCTGATTCGTCAACCAGTTGGCCGTCGTCAGGTCCGTGGAGGCTGATCGGGTTTTCAGTTCTATATTTTCTGGGGCGCGTTCCAGCAGTTGATTTAGCAGTGCAGTGGCGATGCCGCGTTGGCGTTGCAGCGGGGCGGTTTCGATATAACACCACATCCGTTGCGGGTGGATAGCCTGGGCTCGAAGAGCCCCGGCTGCAACCGGGATCTCATCGTCGACGGCCACCAGGCCCACGCCGAAGGGTTTCTGCGTCGAGGGACCCAACATGGCGCGGTCATGGTGATGTTGTGCGTTGTGTGGATCTGAAAACAGTTCCAGCAGACGAAGGTCATCGCCGTCGTGCCAATCGCGGAATTCCACTTAAACTCCCAGGTGTTCCGATAGGTAGCTTTCGACCTTATCGAGTGAAACGCGTTCTTGAGCCATGGTGTCACGGTCGCGAATTGTCACGGCGTTATCGTCGAGCGAGTCAAAGTCGAAGGTCACACAGTACGGTGTACCAATTTCATCGTGACGACGGTAACGGCGCCCGATAGCCCCGGCGTCGTCGTAGTCGACATTCCAACGCTTACGCAGATCGGCGGCAAGCTTATTGGCTGGTTCTGCCAGTTCTGCCTTCTTCGACAGCGGGAGGACAGCAGCTTTCACAGGCGCCAAGCGAGGATCCAGACGCAGCACGGTACGTGTATCAATGCCACCTTTTGTATTCGGAGCTTCATCTTCAGAGTAGGCATCAACGAGGAAGGCCATGAGCGAGCGTGTCAGACCCCATGATGGTTCGATGACGTACGGTGTGTACCGCTCACCAGAGGCCTGGTCGAAGTACTGCATCTTGGTGCCGGAGCCCTCGGTGTGATTACTCAGGTCGAAGTCACCACGATTGGCGATACCCATGAGTTCGCCCCAGTCGCCGCCAGCAAAACCGAATTTGTATTCGAGGTCGATGGTCACCGAGGAGTAATGCGCGCGTTCGCCGTCTGGCACATTATATTGGCGCAGGTTTTCTGGGTTGAGGCCAAGGTCAAAGAACCAATCTTGTGCTTGGTTGACCCAGGTATCGAACCAGGTATCCGCTTCAGCAGGTGGGATAAAGAATTGGATTTCCATCTGTTCGAATTCACGGGTGCGGAAGATGAAGTTTCCGGGGGTGATTTCGTTGCGGAAGGCTTTACCAATCTGACCGATGCCGAATGGTGGCTTCTTTCGAGAAGTATTTACCACGTTCAAGAAGTTCAGGTACATGCCCTGTGCGGTTTCTGGCCGCAGGTAGTGTAGCCCGTCTTCGTCAGCTACTGGGCCGAGGAAGGTCCGGATCAGACCTGAGAAGGTGCGCGCTTCGGTCATTTTGCCGCGGGTGCCACAGTTTGGGCAGACGAGTTCTTCACGTGCCGGGGTGCGGCCGTGCTTGTCTTCGAATGCTTCAATCAAGTGGTCGTCACGGTGGCGGTGGTTACATGCGGTGCACTCGGCCAGCGGATCGACGAAAGTTTCGACGTGGCCGGATGCTTCCCAGACTTTACGGGGCAGGATAATGGAAGAGTCCAGACCGACCATGT
Source organism: Yaniella sp. (assembly GCF_030453185.1). Classification (GTDB taxonomy): domain Bacteria; phylum Actinomycetota; class Actinomycetes; order Actinomycetales; family Micrococcaceae; genus Yaniella. The sequence continues at coordinate 28,201 of NZ_JAKDKW010000010.1, forward strand.
CGCCGCGACCTCGAACAAAGTTGTTCCACCACTGAGATTTGATGTTTTCTTTGAGTTCGACGCCGAGTGGACCGTAGTCCCATGCTGAGCGTGAACCGCCGTAAATCTCACCGGCCTGGAAGACGAATCCGCGGCGTTTTGCCAGGTTAATGACCTGGTCGAGAGTGGACGGTTGTGCCATGGAGGTATCACTTTCCATTATCGAAAAATTACACGTTTGATGGTGAGGTCATGAATAGACCTGTAGCTAGTTTAGGTTAGTCGATTCTTTCGCGCTTGTGGGTGACAATGGAGGTATGAGCACCAATAGCGAAACACTTGTGATCCGTGACGATATGATCCGCCTTGGTCAGGCTTTGAAGCTGGCCAATGTAGTGGAAGACGGGGTTGACGCCCGGGATATGATTACGGCCGGAGAAGTTCTGGTTAATGGGGAAACGGAGACGCGCCGCGGACGACAACTTTTTGCCGACGACGTGATTACCCTCGACAAACTTGAGCTCGATGTCGTGATCGAAACCGAGTAGCCTGCGATGCTCGCAGGGTTTCGCTACATGTGTTCGTTGAGAAACGTCATGAAGTGTGCGATTTCCTGCGGGTGAATGCCGTGACCGATCCCGTTATAGGTACGTTCTTCGAGATTGACGCGTGGTCGTAGCCAGGCACCAGTTTCCGCGATCCGATCGGATGCTACGATCGGGTCGCCTGGGTCATAGCCCCAAAAGAAGGGCTGCTTGGTTGCGGCAACCTGGTCGTCCTGGAACAGGGATTGCAGTTCAGGTGTGCCAGTAGCGTCCACAACAAAGCCTGAGAGACCAATAATGGTCGCGTATGCGCCCGGCCGCATGCGCATCAGCGACGTAGCCATGGCCATGCCCTGGGAGAATCCGAGCAGAGATACGCTGCGATAGTCGGAAGCTACGGATTGCACCCAGTCATCGAGCTGCTTCACCGGAGTAACGATGTCTTGGCCATTGGCTTCAAGCTCGGTCGAGATCGGAAACCAGCAGTAACCCCCGAAGTGTTCTGGCAGTTTTTTGGGTGCTTGCACGCTCGCGATCGTATACCGGTCGTCGAAAGAATTTCCCAGTGGGACCAGATCATTTTCGTCTGCTCCGAACCCGTGGAGAAAGACAACGAGATCCGATTCGGGGCGGGGTGTTTCGTGCGACCAACGAACGTGCATGCTTATTCAGAGTCCTAACGTATCGATCATGGCATCAGCTACCTGGTGTAGATCTGTCAAAAACCCGTCGTGGCCGATGGGCGAATCGATCAGGTGCACCGGAGTGTGAGGCCCGAAGTCAGCGGCCAATTGGTAGCTCTGTTCTGGGAAATATAGCCTATCCGAGTTGACCGCCACAATGAACGGTGTTGCGGTAATCCCGGAAACAGCAGCGGCCTGTCCCCCACGTCCTCGACCGACGTCATGCGACATTAAGGCTTCCGTAAGCGCAACATAAGAATTCGCATCAAACCGTACGGCCAGATCTTTGGCTTTGTAATCCAGATACGACTCGATTTGATACCGGCCGCTTCGCTCAGAAACCGGTGAACTCAGTGGGTCTTCCTCATTCTGGAATTTGCGCCCAAAACGAGCGTTCAGTTCTGATTCAGAGCGGTAGTTAATATGGGCGATACGACGGGCGATTCCGAGTCCTTGTACGGGAGCGGGGCCGTCATAGTAGTCACCGTTGTTGAAGTTCGGGTCCAGCCGGATGGCTTCAACCTGTGCTTGAGCAAACGCGATTTGCTCTGCGGTGGAATACCCACCACATGCGATAACACCTACCCCTGCCACACGAGCTGGATACATTGCTGCCCATTCAAGTGCACGCCCGCCGCCCATGGAACCGCCTATTACCGCGTGGAACCGTTCGATTCCCAAGATATTGGCGAGTTTGGCTTCGGCATTGACCGAGTCCCGAATGGTAACAAATGGGAATCGTGCACCATAGGGCTGCTGGTCTTCGTCTAAGGATGAGGGCCCTGTCGAACCGTAGCAACCACCTATCATGTTGGTGGCGATGACGAACCACTTATCCGTGTCGATAGGTTTACCCGGGCCAACGAGATATTCCCACCAGCCGGGTTCGGGTAGCTGTGCAGACGAGGCAACGTGGCTATCACCGGTCAAGGCATGCTGAATGAGTACCGCGTTAGTTTTTTCAGTGTTGAGTTTGCCCCATGTTTCATATGCGACCTCGACCTGCGGCAAATACCCACCGGTTTCAAAATGCAGCTCACCGATAGCTACTGTCTTGAGGGCAGATCCTGCTGCCACATAAGTTGCCGGGTCGGTCACAGATTCAAGATCCAATGACATGACCTTTCACTCCTTGTTAAACAGCTGCAGCGGCGGCAAAGCCGGACTGCAGGTCGTCCAAAATGTCTGTGATATCTTCCAGGCCAACCGAAAGTCGTACTAGCCCGGGGTTGACACCCGCGGCAAGCTGTTCTGCTTCGGAGAGTTGAGCGTGGGTGGTGGTGGCAGGATGTACAACCAGGGAACGCACATCGCCGAGGTTTGCAACCAGTTTGTGCAATGTCAGAGATTCCGCAAACTTTTGGCCTGCATCCTTGCCACCTGCGATGTTGAAGGCAACGATGCCGGAGGTCCCGTTTGGCAACAACTGCTGCGCACGGTCGTAATACGGTGAGGATTTCAAACCGGCGTACTGCACGCTTTCGACTTGTGGATGCGCCTCGAGCCATTCGGCAACACGCTGAGCGTTCTCCAAATGGCGCTCCATCCGCAGTGACAGCGTCTCTAGCCCGAGGTTCAGTAGGAAGGAGTTGAAGGGCGAAGCGGAATTACCCAGGTCGCGCAGCAATTGTGTGCGTATGCGAAGGATGTAGGAGAGGTTGGCCCCTAGTGGCCCATTTGGACCAAAATCGGTGCCGAAAACTACACCGTGGTAGGACTCGTCTGGCTCATTGAACCAAGGGAATTTATCCGGGTTTGCGGTCCAGTCAAAGTTCCCAGAATCAACAATCACTCCCCCAACCACGGCGGCATGACCACTCAGGTACTTCGTGGTGGAGTGCACAGTGATATCGGCCCCATGCTCGAAGGGACGAAATACCGTCGGTGGGGTCAACGTTGAATCGATAATGAGCGGGACCCCAGCGTTGTGTGCCACATCGGATACTGCGCGAACATCGAGTACATCAGCCTTTGGGTTACCCAAGACTTCAGCAAACACAGCTTTGGTGTTTGGTTTGATGGCATTGCGCCACTCATCCAGGTCTTCTGGATTCTGCACAAAAATAGTCTCAATGCCAAGCCGAGGAAGCGTGTGTTTAAATAGGTTTTGTGTACCGCCATACAACGACGTAGACACCACGACAGAATCACCCGCGCCAGCAACATTTAGCACACTCAGTGTGGTTGCAGACTGTCCTGAGGACAGTAGAACTGCACCGACGCCGCCTTCGAGTGCTGCGATTTTGTTTTCAACAGCATCATTGGTGGGGTTGGTGAGTCGCGAGTAGATAGGACCCAGCTCTGACAGCCCGAATCTTCCGGCTGCCGTAGCCGTATCTGGAAAGTTAAAACTCGTTGACTGATAAATGGGCAGTTGTGTTGCCCCAAAGTCTGTGTCTTCGACCATCCCGGAATGAATCTGACGGGTAGTCAATCCCCAGGTGGACTGGTCGGTGATATCACGTTGTGTCAATGCAAAGACTCCTTCTGAATTTCAAGGGGTCTTTCAACGCTACGTCTACCGCGCAGGTTATATGACGTGCGCGAAGACCCGCGCTTGTCCCAATTTGCCATGAGACCTGGTCCTCACCCGGGGCACCCCACCGCGGAGGAGGGTTGCCGGTCAGTAAGCCGGGGCATTACTACTGACACTCGTGACCAATACCCACTACTATGCCAGAAAAAGCCTCGAATGGCGACTTACCACCGAGCGGCGCCAGACGACTCTCTCACTTTAAGCCGGTAGCAACGAATTGGACGGTTTTGAACCCTGCAAAAGCTGGATTACTCGTTGTAGTGTTGATGCATGGAACAACTCGGATACTTTGATGACATCACAGCTGATGACTTGAAGGCGATGGCTGCAGCCACAGGCCCGAAGGTCACTATCTATCTGCCCACTGCACCTCCGCAACATCAACCGCAAGACACGGCCACACGTGTCAAGTCGCTGGTGAACGAGGCTCGTCGAAAACTCGTCAATGCTGGCGTACCCGAATCAGATGCCAAAGACATGATGGCATCCTTTGACGCAATAGCCACCGATGCTCCTTTCCTACGCCAGCAAGGAGAATCCCTTGCGCTATTCGCAGCGAAAGGACTCAACCTGGTCTACCGCTTGGGGGTCCCGGTCGCCGAATATACTCACGTTGCCGAACATTTCGTACTTCGCCCGATCTCAGAAACTCTAACGAAATCCCACTCGTTCTATATTCTCGGTGTTTCGCAGAATAAAGTTCGCTTACTCGACGCCACTAAAGATTCCGTCGTTCAACTAGATCTGCAAGACATCGTTCCTGAATCGTTCGAGGAAGTTACCAACACGGATGATCGCCAGGCGACGCTGCAAAATCGCTCCGTGGGCAGCAATGGCACTATGTTCCATGGCCATGGCGGCATCGCTGATAGTCAAGATGCCGAAGTATCTCGCTATTTCCACAAGGTCGGCGACTCGCTCGGTGATCTCTTGGGACGTGCTCGTTCCCAGCCGATGGTCCTGGCTGGTGTCGCAGAAAATGTGACTGCTCTGAAAGCTTCATCCTCCTACCCTGTTGTAGCAGAGGATTTCATCTCAGGTAATCCAGACTCAGTATCTAATCGCGAACTCCAGAAGTCTGGTTGGGAAGTTGTTCGGCCCCACTTCGCGGCAAACGATGACGCTGCATTCGGTCGATTCGCAGATGTCTCCGGTACGGGCCTTGGCGAAACTCAACCGGATGTGATCCGTGAAGCAGCTGTAGCAGGTCGTATCGATACCCTATTCATCAATCCATCGCTCAACGCCTCCGACGGTACCGGCGATGTGAATACGGCAATTCTGCACACCAAACTAAATTCAGGCGATATCGTGATCATCTCTGATGGACGCGTTGAAAACGTTGCCGCACTCATGCGCTACTAAATAAGACAGTCAAACAAACTTGCCCCTCGGTTTTGAAACCGAGGGGCAAGTTTGTTTTAGTCATCTTCACAAAGTGTGGCTTTAACCCCATTTCATGACTTATTTCATTTTCATGGACTGAAGCGTGAAAAACTGTTGACTATGCGCTTGGATCATGTTTCTTATGCTGTAGGTCCCGAAGGACTCGTTGCTACCGCTGACAAAATTGCTCAGCAACTCGGTATCAACTGGGTCAATGGTGGTATCCACCCGCGCTTTGGGACACGTAATCTCTTCTTCCCGATGAAAAACCGTCAATACTTTGAAATTGTTGAAGTTCTCGAACACCCAGCAGCTGAAAAAGCACCGTTCGGACAGGCCGTTCGTGCCCGCTCGAAAATGGGTGGAGGCTGGATGGGCTGGGTCGTCTCTGTTGATGACATGACGCCTTTCGAAGAACGTCTCGACCGCCGTGCCGTACCCGGCGGGCGCACATTCCCCGACGGTCGCACACTGGAATGGGAGCAGATCGGTATCAAAGGCCTCATCGCCGATCCGCAGGTGCCCTACATTCTGCGTTGGCTCGAGGACACCGAAGATCTGCACCCATCCCAAGCAGAACCGGCAAACGCCTCGATCGAATCCATCACAATCGCGGGGAACCGACCACGCGTACGTGATTGGTTGGGTCTGGGCGACACCGATGAGCTTGTCGACGACCTCAACATCAAATACTTAGCCCCCTCAGGGACGCCCGGGATTGCAGAAGTATCCTTCTCGACGCCCAAGGGCACCGTCACCATCTAATACTCTCCAACCTGTGTCGCTTGCCAGCTTCGTATGCTCGGCTTCGACACTGAGCGGATAAAGCGACCATGACATCTCACGTCATGGTCGCTTTCGTCTACCGTGAGTATTCGACTCTAAGCTTCCGAGGTTTGTAATCGCAGGACATTCGCCCAAGGGTCTTCGAATCGCAGGGTGTGGCCGTCATCAGCGACTTTAACGCCGTAATGCTGAACTCTTTCGGCAACCTCACCAATCTCTTCCTTGGTCGGCAATACGATATCGATCTCGCCAAGGCCGAGGGTATTATCGCGGCGGCCCGAGCCACTGCTGTTCCAGACGTTCATAGCCATGTGGTGGTGATATCCGCCGGCGCTAACGAAAAGGGCACCTGGAAAGTTAGCTTGTGTAGCGTCGAAGCCGAGCCAATCTACATAAAATTTCTGTGCCCCTTCAAGGTTTCCAACCTGGAGGTGCACATGCCCAATGGTGGCATCACCGATTGCTGGATTGCTCATGGCTTCTTCAGTCATGTAGTCCTGAAGGTACTGGTTGGGGTCTAGGAAGAGGCTATCCATTTCCACCTGTCCGTGAACCCAGCTCCACTCGCTGCGATCGCGGTCCCAGTACAGTTCAATACCGTTACCTTCCGGGTCGTTGAAATAGAAAGCCTTGCTCACGAGATGGTCAGAACTGCCGGTAAAGGTATTAGGCGCGTATTGTGCTACCGAATACACCGCAGCCGCCAAGGCAGTTTCTGTTTCAAACAGTATCGCTGTGTGAAACAAGCCCGCTGCACGTGGGGAAGCGTGCTTGAGTTCTGGCGAATGTTCCAGAATAACCAGCGGACGGTTTCCTCGGCCGATAATGGCTGACGGACCCTGCTGATCGATGACGTTCAGAGGTAACGCCTGAGTATAATACCGAATCATGTTATCGAGGTCAGCGACTTTCAAGGTCACCGCCCCCATTTCTGTTTCAGTGGCAAGGCGGGTCTTCGTCTGGGTCATTCCATCCTGAGTCATATCTGTTCCTAAACTATGGCGTCGAAACACACGCGTTTCATGAGTACATGCGTTCAAATTTGAAGCATTTCACTTACTATAACTCACTTGCTGCGGAAAGTATTCCGGCAGTGGTGAAGAGCATACGGAACACGTCGATCGCGTGCTACGCCGCGCAGAACCTCAGTAGTTGATCAGAACGCCAAAGTACTTGAACCTTCCGCCCCGGGACTACATCATCAAGGCACCTTCGAGGATAAGCAAAGGCGTGATGCCCACGGTTACATAGTGTTTTAGTACGTCTGACGCAGAAGTGAAGGTCATTCCATCACCAGGATGCCACGATCGCTAAAAAGTGTAGCGCCCACCCGATGACCGTACAGACGTGAAAGGCTTCATGGAATCCAAAGGTGTATCGAAACCAATTCGGTCGTTTTAATGCATAGATCAGCGCGCCGGCGGTATACATGAGCCCTCCTAGGACTACGAACCACACGACGGCACTTCCGCCGGCATGGTAGATATCCGGGAGGAACCAGATCGCCACCCACCCCAGTACCACATAGATCGGGACATATATCCACCGCGGTGCAGAAATCCAGAACTGTCGCACGGCAATGCCCAAGAAGGCGCCTGGCCAGATAATCCCTAGGAGCAAGGCTCTTGTGTCTGGTTCGAGCAGTAGCACCGCCAACGGAGTGTACGTGCCAGCAATGAGTAGATAAATATTGGAATGATCAATGCGTCGAAGAATCGCCCGACGAGTGGGCTCCCAATTACCAAGATGATAGACAGCCGATGCTCCGAAGAGGACGACTGAACACAGGACAAACACTGCCACACTGAGCCGATCGTAGAGTTCAGCGGGTTGCGCAACTGCTATGAGGCCGGCTATCAGAGCCACTGGTGTAGCGATCAGATGAATCCAACCCCGCAGCAGTGGTTTCTGGACGACAGCCGGAACAGAATCCTGCTGAACATCATTGACAGAGTCGGCCGCTTCGTGAGACGTCATGTGGTTTTCCTTCGTATCATTCGGTCACGCTCCTCTGTATAAGGATTCGACCCTGCGGCTAAACCAAAATCTGAACAGTTTCTGGCCTCTTCCCAGGTAATTTTGCCGAATCGTGCTCATACTTTGTTCACTCTGTTGTAGCGCTAATGAGGACCGCGGATACTTCCACTCTAATGATCTTGTCCGCATTCACGCCGATGCCGCTACATGTTCTGGACATAGGGTCCTACCGTAGGCCCGATTGTTCATGGACGTGTTGATAATCAATGCAGACCAACTCGTGGTGGTTGGAGGCCAGCAAGGTACAGATGAAGCAGGCAATCTGGTCGACACAAACTTGACTGCTATACGATGCCGAAAATGGCTATGGATCAGCGTTCCAAATGTGGTGGCAAACCCGACAACAGTTACCGTGTTACAGATCCAGGGGTTCTCTAGGCCACGAATCCTGGTTGAAATCGAGGGCGCTAGCAAGGGTTTCTCACATGCCGTGAAGAGGACAGTTTCTGCGGCGTATACAATCGAATCATGCCTGCCACTCATGCTCAGAAACTGGCTCATCAGCTCCTTGATACGGTGCCCACTTCACTAGCATCGCAAATCCAGACCTATGACTGGCAGCAAGCCAAAGTTGTAGAGCGCGGCAAAGATCATGTTCTCGTGATTGCTGAAGGGCTTGCCGTCGCCCGACTGCCTCGTCGTGTTGAGCCAGAACTTGCCCGTAGGACCCGCCTGCTGGAACAACTCGAGCTGCCTTGGAAAGTGCCGACTCCCCTATCTGCTGTCGACCACGGAGTCTTGCAAACTTATATTCCGGGTTCGGCGCACGCACATCATAGCGGTAACGCGGCAACCCTGGCGGCGGTCGTAGAAACGCTGGCACAATACGACACCTCGAACTTGAGCTTAGGACAACCATTTGCCCAACGCGGTCGGATCACCGAACAGATGCTCACCCGCTTAGACACGGCCGTTGAAAACGATATGCACCGTGCGATAGCCGAGCACATTCACGCTTGGACAGACGAGGGTATGGGAGCTGGGTTAGTTCACGGCGATTTGGCTGGTCACAATATGCACTGGGTAGATGGTGAGCTTGTCGGGATTCTGGACTGGGATTACGCAGCAGTCTGGGATACAGCACTCAACGCGACCTACCTGAATCTTTGGCATGGGATTGCTTTGGAAGACATCACGGACCAGCCAAACCGAGCGCGAGTCTGGTCAGGCGCGCTTGGCCTGTATGCCCTGGCTGATGCACTGAGCTGGAACGTGTCGCCGGCTGGCTGGCGTCGGCTCAACGCAAAGGTTCAACCGCGGATCCAGTTAGCCTACGAATCGTTGCAGCACGCTGAGCCTTAGCGCAACCGACTCGGCTTCAAATCTGTCACAGCTTGCTGGCTGACCCAGTCCCCCGCTTTCGCATCGATCAAAAGATCGGCTGCAAGTTTGGCAAAGCCTAAAGCTGTTTGGAAGCCGTAGCCGGATTGTCCTGCCAACCAGAAATAACCCTGCCGTTTATCAAAACCAACGACCGGTACACCGTCGGAGGCTTCGGTGCGAAGTCCCGTCCACGCATTGCGGATCCCCGTGATGCGCAGTGTCGTATCAGCTTGGATCTCCTCGATCATCGCGGAAATATCGACGTCTCTGGGTTTCGCGTCTTCGGGAATGGATGGCTTAGCTTCTTGTGGGGAGGCTAAGACGGCATACTCATCTTCGTAGCGGTAGTAATATCCGCCGATCTTCATCACCATGCAACGGTCCATCGGAATCGCTCTATCGACTTCCAAGATGGCTGCGCTACGACGCAGCGGCGTCAGGCCTAGTGGCTCGATCCCAAAAAGTTCAGCCACCGGGTCGGCCCAAGCGCCAGCGGCGTTGATGACCGTTTGCGCTGTATACGTGTTCCGGTTTGTTGTGACAGACCAGGTCCCATTCTCGAACACGGCGTCGAGAACTCGCTCACCGAGCCGGATGTCCAGATGCTCCGCTTCTGCTACCAGCCAGTCGATCATGGCAATCGCTCTGATGCGCAACGACCGGGTGTCTAGCGATCCTGCAGTAAACCGTTGAGGCCGCAACTCTGGGACCATTGCATGCAGAGCACTGGCGCCTTGATGAATCTGGCCGGGGTACGCATGAGTGTCGACCTCAGCATCGGTACCAACCATCATGAACGACGATGGCCACACCACTGGTGTATCTAATACTCGCTGTTGCGACTCAAGCATGCTGACGGTGAGGTCAGTCAGTTCACGGACCGCTGGTGGGCCATAGCCTAAAACCAGTTGCTGGGCAGAGCGTCCTGAGGTGTGGTACGCTAATTCATCTTCGGCTTCGAGCAGTGTGGCCTGCTGACCGCGCTTGGATAGCTCGCGTCCCAGTGAGATGCCAGCTATCCCACCGCCAATAATAATCATGTTCGTATCCTACGTCTGGGGTTGTTCGGGATGCCGCAGGTGCACGCCAGTTTGCGGTCAAAAAGCGGGCAGCCCGGATTGGACTGCCCGCTACAAGTTGGCTTCAATTAGCCGATTTTTTCCAGAATGATTTCGCGGACGCGGCCAGCATCGGCTTGTCCTTTGGTCGCCTTCATAACGGGTCCAATTAGGGCGCCAACGGCTTGCATGTGACCGCCTTTGATGCGCTCAACGACATCCGGGTTGGCGGCCATCGCCTCGTCCACCGCGGTCGTCAGAGCGCCGTCGTCAGACACCACGGCTAGTGAGCGTGCTTCGACAACCTCTGTGGGACGTCCTTCGCCGTCGGCCACATAGCCTACCACCTGGCGGGCGATCTTGTCATTGATCGTCTTGTCGGCGATCAGACGTTCGATTTCGACCACATCGGCGGGGGTAACACCTAGACCTTCTGGTGAGACGCCCTTTTCATTGGCGATGCGCGCGATCTCGCCCATCCACCATTTGCGTGCTGCTTCAGCTGTCGCGCCTTCCACGATGGTCGCTTGAATTTCATCGAGTACACCGGCGGCAACGACGTCGCGGAATTCAGATTCCGAAAACGCCCACTCCTCGCGTAGACGACGGCGGCGTTCTAACGGATTCTCTGGCAGCTCAGCACGTAGGCGCTCAATCCAGGCTTCATCAGTAACGATTGGCACCAGGTCTGGGTCAGCGAAATACCGGTAGTCATCGGCATCAGATTTTGGTCGTCCGGACCGAGTAGACCGGGCTTCTTCATCCCAGTGACGTGTTTCCTGAGTGATAGATTCGCCCGTGTCTAAAGCTTTGGCCTGACGAATGATTTCAGATTCCACGGCAGCCGCGACGGCGCGTGTGGAGTTCACGTTTTTGGTCTCTGTGCGGGTACCAAAAGTTTCAGATCCAATCGGCATCACCGAGACATTGGCGTCACAACGGATGTTGCCGCGTTCCATGCGGGCATCGGATACGTTCAGTGCTTTGACGATGTCTCGGATGGTGGCCAGGTAAGCACGAGCGAGTTCTGGTGCACGTTCGCCTGCTCCGGTGATGGGGCGCGAGACAATTTCTACCAGGGGCACTCCGGCCCGGTTGTAGTCAACCAGCGAGGCTGATGCATCATGGATGCGACCGGTAGAACCCATGTGTGTGAGCTTGCCGGCGTCTTCTTCGATGTGGGCGCGTTCGATTTCGACACGGAAAATTTCGCCATCGTCGAGTTCCACGTCCACGTAGCCGTCATAAGCGATGGCCGGTTCTAACTGGGATGTTTGATAGTTCTTGCCCAGGTCCGGGTAGAAATACTGTTTGCGGGCGAAACGAGATTCCGGCGCGATCGTACAGTTCAGTGCCAAACCAAGTTTGATGCCGTAATCGATACCGGCCTGGTTGATGGTTGGCAGGGTGCCCGGCATTCCCAGGTCCCCTGCGGTCACGTTGGAGTTGGGTTGATCTCCGAACGCGTTGGTGGCCGTGGAGAACATTTTGGTCGCGGTATTGAGTTCTACGTGAACTTCAAAGCCGAGAACGGGTTCGTAGGTTTGTAATGCGGTTTTCATGCTGTTGCTCCTGCCGTGGTTTCAACGACGGCGCTGATGCGGTAGACCAGTTCGTCTGCATAGGTTGGTGCACAAATGTGTACGCCGGCCACGCTTGCAGCGGGCAGGCCTGCCAATGAGGCACCGATACCTGCGTTGGTGGATTCGAATTCTTCGCCCTGTTGTATTGCCGCTGGTACGGCAATGGCATCAACGGTGTTAAACGCGGTGTTGTATTCGTTGATGATGGCTGTGCGGATCTTTTGTGCCGGATAGAAGTGGGAGTGAATGATCCCCGAGGACAGCATGTGTGTCCCGACGATAATGCGGCGCTTGGTTTCGTACCCGAATCCGGCACCGCGCGATGCCATGATCACGTCCTGGACCGTGCCGTTGTCCGGAGTAACGCGGTTCCCAAAGCGAATGCCGTCGAATTTTGCCAGGTTGGCTGAAAATTCTGCGGCCCCGATAATATGGGCTGCCTGAGATGCCTGTGACAGGGTATCCATGGTGATCTCAGTCGTGGCGATTCCAGCGTCTTGCAGGGTTTTCAAACCGGTCTGATATGTTGCCCAGGATTCGACAGAGACGTTGGCTGGTTGTTCATTCAGCACGCCAACGGTGCTGCCTGAGATCGCTGAATCAGCGGAAAAGTCCCAGTCGTATTCCACGCTGGTCGGGTCCAATTCGTCTGACCCGACCATGACTTCGTGCAACGCTTTAGCATCAGCGGTATTTCGTGCAATCGGCGTGACAGTGTCCATCGAAGAGACGGCTGCAACGAGACCGAAGCGCGAGATCGCACCGTAGGTCGGTTTGACGGCGACGACGCCGGTTTCTGCAGCAATTTGACCCGCTGTGCCTGCGGTATCTGACACCACTGCGAAAGGCGCTTGGTGATTGGCTACAGCTTCGTGAGCTCCTGAGTCTTGTCCCATACCGAATTCGGAAACCCGAGCCTTGGCCAGAATTGGTAAGCCGGCTGCTCGTAGGCGCGCCACAGCGGTGGCTTCATAGGGGGCAACCCAACCGTCGAGGTAAGCGGATCCGGCAGCAGTTGGCATGTTCTCAGTGACCAACACATCCGACAGGACTACCGGGACACCAGCCAGCGAATGATCATAGTTGCCGGCATCGACGTCTGCGGCGGCAGCTAGTGCGTCGTCAGCGTTAATGTAAACGAATGCGGTCGAGGCTGCATCCAGGTGGGCTTGTACGAGCTCGACGGCCGTTGTTTCACCGGCACGAAGTTTTGCCGCCATTTGGGTGGCAGTCAGTTGTGTGAGATGCATTATTCTCCGTCCAGGATTGCGGGAACCATGAATTGTCCATCTTGGGCTTCTGGGGCTGCTGAGAGCGCCTGCTCGTTGGACAGCTCGTTCGCGACGACGTCAGCGCGGAGCTTGTTGGTGACGGGCAGCGGGTTAACGGTGACTGGTAGCTGGTCATCTGCGGTCACTGCCAGCGAAGCAATAATCGGGTCGAACTCTGTGATCAGACGTTGACGATCTTCCTCCGTCAGGGCTATATGGGCGGTCGCTGCTATGTTGTCAACCATGATTCTCCTTTACTAGATGTCCTAAGTTTAAAGGGTGGACATAGACGAAGAAGGTTTCAAGTCCTTGTTCGTAGTCCACGATACCGGCGGTGTATAGATTCCAATCTCGGTCTGGTGCACGTTGGAACCCTAAGCTGGTGTACATCGCCTGGGCGGTGGTCATTGAGGCCATGGTGGTCATGACCACCTGGGAAAGGTCGTTTTTTCGAGCGTAGTCCAGCACGAACTCCACTAGCGCACGGCCAATGCCCTGACCTTGGTAGTCCGGGTGGACGGCCAACATGCGAAATTCGAGTTCATTGCCGTTGGCAACCTCGATCAATGATGACCCGGGGGTGGCGATATTCACGCTACCGGTTATTTGACCATCAACGTCGGCAACGAAAAGCTGTGCTGCACGAGCTTCAATATCCGTCAGTTGTGCAGCGTATGGATCTGAAGCGGCGACGTGTCCAGATTCGACATATGCTCGATATGTCAGTTCCGCAACGGCGGGATAATCTCGTACCGTAGCAGGTCGGATGGTTACCAACGGACCTCTTTCAACTGCTGCTTCAGTGCCTCGACGCCATCGGCTGGGCCAGTTGCCGTGACGGTCACCATGCCTGAGCTGATGACGCACTCCACGGTGAAATTTTTAACTGTCCAGGCACGGTCCTGTCCTCCGAACGCAGCGGCCTGTTCCTGAATCCAGCCCGCCGGATCATTGGTATCAACTGTACCGTTGAGGGTGGTTCGCCCAATTGGATGCTGCGGATCCAGGTCCAGCTCGGGGTGCGGGATGCCGATATCGCCGGCGAGTGTCCAGTCCGGTGTGGTGTCAGACTGGGGCCAGGCTGCGCGACGCACGGGTACACCGGCTTCTTCTGCTATGAGTGCACCTGCGGCCCAGTCATATTCCTGCAAACCGTATTCGGCATAGGCGTCCAGAGTGCCGTCGGCCACTAAACAGAGGTCCAGTGCGGCCGAACCCGCTCGGCGCATATCCGCGAAGTCGCCGTCGCCTAAGATGCGCTGCAATTGTTCAAATTGGAATACCCGACGTGCGGAATCATAGGCGAACCCAGAAGCTAAAAGACGTCCTGATCGACCCAACACAGGCCCGGCTAGTCGAACTGGTTCTGCAGGACGACCGGTGAGACCGACATCCAGCGGCCCGTCAATCGAGGTGTAGGCGCCTGATCCTGCCGCAGCCCACCACGAACGACCCAGAGCTGGTGCGACAATCGCTGCGGCAATCCATTGTCCATGGTATTCGACTGCCACCGAGGAACAGTAGTGCGGTAGCCCACGAATGAAGTTCGTCGTGCCATCTAGCGGATCGATTGACCAGCGGTATCCGCTGGGTTCATCCACGGTTGTGGCGCCATATTCTTCGCCGTATATTTCGTCGTGTGGTCGGTACGATTGCAGCACGAAGCGAATCGCGTCTTCGGCTTGCCGATCGAAGTCGGTAACCCAGTCGGAACCAGAAGATTTGGTTTCTGCGCCCAAATCTTCAATGCCTAACGGTGCAGTGTTGTCTGGACGCCGGGCTAGTTGGGCGGCACCGGCCTGTGCTGCAGCTCGTGCAACCGCTAAAAAAGCCTTCATCGTTCTCCTGCCAACAGTTCGGTGAATCCTTGCTCATCTAATACTGTCACGCCCAGTTCCTCAGCGCGTGTGAGTTTCGATCCGGCGTTACCACCGGCAACCAGGTAGTCGGTATTTTTGGAAACCGAACCGGTGGATTTACCGCCGCGCGAAAGGATCGCTTCCTTTGCCGAGTCACGAGTGTATTGCTCCAGCGTTCCGGTAACAACGATGGTCACGCCCTCTAACAGCGTTGAGTTTTCGGAAACTTCATCGGCCATGGTCACCCCGGCCTGCGCCCAGGCATCGATGATGGCTAGGCGCCAGTCGGTGGCAAAGAATTCCATGACTGCTGTGGCAATGACTTCACCAATGCCGTCGACGTAGGTGAAGCGTTCGTAGTCTTCTGCCAATGCTGCCGTACGGAGGGCTTCCATGGAGCCGAAAGATGCGGCGATCGCTCGGGCCGCGGTTGGGCCAACGTGTCGAATGGACAGGGCTACAAGTACGCGCCACAGTGGTTGCTGTTTGGCTTTTTCGAGTTCCTCAAAGAGCCGCTTGGTGTTGGCTGTTGGGTTGCCACTCCGGGTGTAAAAGTAGGGCACCTTTTCCCAGCCGCCTGTTGGTTGGCCCTTGGAACGTTTTTGGCGCCATACGTAGACATCCGCCAGCTGCGCTTTCAGCGCCTCATCGCCGGATTCAGCCAATTCGAAGAGTTGGGCGTCGGAGGTTAATACACCTGCGCCGGTGGGTTCAACAACACCGGAATTCTCTGCCGGGTCGGGCCCGGGCCCATTGGTGAGCCAGGTGGCGGCTTCTTCGCCCAGAGCCTCGATGTCGAATGCTCCGCGCGAGGCTGCGTGTTCGATGCGACCGGTAAGTTGTGCCGGGCAGCTTTCGGCGTTTGGACAACGAAGGTCGACATCGCCTTCTTTCATGGAGCGCAGTTCAGTGTCACACGCAGGACAGTTGCTGGGCATCACAAAGTCGACGGCGTCGTCGCCACGCAACGGCATGACTGGGCCTACGATTTCTGGAATGATGTCGCCGGCTTTGCGCAGCACCACGGTGTCACCAATTTTGATGCCTTTGGCTTTCACCACATCCTGGTTATGCAGGGTGGCCATCGATACGGTAGAGCCATCCACAAACACCGGTTCCATAACCGCATAGGGAGTGACTCGTCCAGTCCGTCCGACGTTGACCAGGATGTCGAGCAATTTGGTGTGCACTTCTTCAGGCGGATATTTGTAGGCCACCGACCATCGCGGCGTCCGCGAGGTATAACCAAGTTGCTGCTGATAGGTCACGCGGTCGACTTTGACGACGATGCCATCGATTTGGTGGACGAGGTCATGACGGTGTTCGCCGTAGTAGCTAATGTAATGCTCTACTTGTTCGGCGACCTCGTCAGATGTCCCATGGAACAGTTTGGTATATGGCGAGACGGGCAATCCCCACTGCTGTAACAGGTCATATGCCTGGTGTTGAGAAGTGATGGTCGTCCCGGAGACGATGCCTAGCCCGTGGACAAACATGGCCAGCGGGCGTTTGGCTGTTTCAGCCGGATTCTTTTGTCGTAGCGAACCTGCAGCAGCATTACGCGGGTTCGCAAAGGGAACCTCGCCGGCTTCTACACGCGCTTCGTTGAACTCGGTGAAGTCCTTGATCGGCATGAACACTTCGCCGCGCACTTCGAGCTGTTCTGGGATATCATCGCCGACAAGACGGTTGGGGATTTCTTTGATGGTCAAAACGTTACGGGTCACGTCTTCGCCCACTCGGCCATCGCCACGGGTTGCGGCCCGAACCAAGGTCCCGTTCTCGTAGACGAGGTTGATAGCAAGGCCGTCAATTTTCACTTCAGTTAACCAGCCGACATCATCGCCAGCCCCTACACGCTGCAGTCCCCCACCGACCCGACTGAACCATGTTTGTAGCTCACTCACCGAGAAGACATCTTCCAGCGAGTACATTTGGCTGAGGTGTTCAACCGGAGAGAATACTGCGTTGCCACCGACCTCTTGGGTTGGTGAATCACCGGTCACAATCTGGGGATGTAAGGACTCGAGATCTTCCAGTTCACGAAATAATGCGTCAAACGCGGCATCTGAAATTTCCGGGGCGTCATCAACGTAATAGGCACGGCGGTGGTAGCGCACCTGGTCTTTGAGCTCTTCGTATCGTTCCAGCAGTTCAGGATCAGGAGTGTTCACACCTGACATTGTACTGCTATTGCTCCGTCACTTCGGCGACGAGCACTGTGATGTTGTCTGAGCCATCGGTCTCCAGGCCGAGTTCAACCAGCTGATCTGCAGCATCCTGCACCGATGACGCTGATGCCAGCACCAATCCGATTTCCTGGTCTTCGACTTCACCGGTCAGCCCGTCAGTACATAGGAGAAACCGGTCGCCAACTTCGGCGTCCAGGAGGACGACGTCGGCAAGTAACCGCAACGAGGATCCAACAGCTCGAGTAATCACGTTGCGTGCCGGATGTTCACGCGCTTCTTCTGCGGTGAGTTGGCCGAGCCGGACCATCTCGGCCACCGCAGAATGATCCTGGGTCAACTGGATGAACGCTTCGTCATTGGCCCGGTAGCGATAGGTCCTGGAGTCTCCAACGTTCGCTACCACCAGTTGGTCTTTGTCCTGGTGGAACACGTTGGTTAACAGAGTCAACGTGGTCCCTGCTCGCCCTTCGGCTATGTCATATACGGCGCGATTCGCCTGGGTGAGCCACTCCTGTAAGCTGGCCAGTTCTAATGGCTGGGTATTTTCTTCCCAGGCTTGGCGAAACGTCTGGACAACGGCCGCTGAGGCGAGTTCGCCTCCATCGTGACCGCCCATACCGTCTGCGACCAGGAACAGCCCATCGCGCACCAGGTAGGAATCTTCGTTGAGGTCTCGTACGTGCCCCACATGTGTAGCAGCTGCAGCCGTAAAGCTATACATTAGTCAACCTCTATCCCATCTCCGGCGCCGCGCAAGAGCATTGATGGATTAATCGGACCAAATCCACGTACCGATTGCGGCGGTTGTGGAATAAGAATATACCGTTCGTCGTCGGCCAGAACGTTTGCGGTGAGCTGGTCCACCAACACAGTCCCGGGGTCGGCCAGTGCAGTCAAGCGGGCCGCCAAATTCACAGTGGGCCCATAAATATCGCCCAAGCGGGAGAGCACACGACCCCACACCACAGAAACACGAGCCGAAGGAAGCACCGGGTCTTCGCTCAGCGCCTGCGATAACGCCAAGCCAATGTCGGCGCCGGCTTCTGGGGTTTCCGCGTTGAAGAGCACTTCATCACCTACGGTTTTGACCAAGTGCCCACCACCGACCGCGATGATTTCGGCACAGGTTTGTTCAAATCGCTGCACCATTTGCGCAAGCGTGCGCTCGCTCATCGTGCGAGAGAGCGCCGTGTAGGAAACCATATCGGCGAAACCAACGGCCCGCGCTAACGGCAACGGCGCGTCATCTTCTGTACCGTCGCGCCCTTCTTCCGATGCCACTAAGCCTGCTTCGACCCGTACGGTCAGGCGTTGCAGTGCCGAATTCAGTTGTCTGCGGTACGAGTACGTGACTACGTCTTCGAGTGATTCGATCACCGATGGCAAAAGACGGACGACCTCACGCCGAGCCACTGGATCTGAAAGCTGTTCTGCGTTCATCTTGTCTTCAACCAGCGCTTCAATCTGCCAGACCACCATGCGGTCGGTCATCTGGCCGATTGAACGAGCCACTGAAATGGCGGTTTCTTCGTTCAGGACATCTTCACGCACCAGTTCCACGATTGTGGCCATTGCTGCCACATCCTGCTCAGTAAACATCTTTTCATCGGCTTTAATATTGGGAAAGCCCATCGCACGCCAGATCTTGCGAGCCGAGACCACAGAAACACCCAGTTCCTTGGCGAGGGCTCGTGGGGTCAAATAGCGCGGGCCGCCGATGAGTTCCTCGTCGAGCACCTTGATCGCTTGGGTCCAGGTTTCAGAAAATGGCTCGGCATCTCCGAGGTCAGCAGATGTCGGTGAGCCCGATTGGACAATGTCCAGGGGCTTGGTGGGTGTGGGATCCGTGTAGATACCATCGGTTGAATCGTTGCTCACATGCCCCTACTTTCACTGAGCGGACCGCTGGTGTACCGACCATAGGAACCAAACCGTTCTGTATCGACCAGCGTCTGAAATTCTAAAACTTTTGGGATGTCATGCAATACCCACGTTTGACCGCGGGAGTTCATCAAATGTAGATCCCCGGATCCTTTGCGACGCTGACTGCGTGACTGGCGAACTTGTAGCGAGACGAGCGAGTGCAGGGCAACCCAGTGGCGTTTGACCGCGATAGCTCCGAGTTTATGTGCCACCCGGTGAGTTGTGATTTCATATCGAGAAACCAACCACTGCCACACCGGACGTACCACGCTCAGAAACACGCCGATAGCGATGAGTCCAAGACCAATAGTGGTCAAGGTCGTCGCTGCGGTTCGCAGAAATTCTGGCAGGGCGTAGCTGGATAACACACCCGAGATGAAACCGGCCGCGGCGGCCCAGAGCACCAGATTCCAGGCAGGCCGAACTAGCACCGACGGGTGCGCTCGGGTGCGCACCAGCAGGTGTTCACCTGTCACATAATGTGATCGCATGCCCCTCCTTGAAACCAATAGCACCGCGTCACGCAGGGCGTAAATGCACAATATCTGCGGCGAAAACTTCGTGCACCGCTTCGTCTTGTATTAATAGGCTACCCGTCCTTCCCAGACCAATAGCCGTTCCGACAACATCTTTACCATCCGGCAAGATCGCCTTCACGCGCTGCCCGATCGTTAACATGGTCGGTTCTACACGCTGTGCAACCGGATCAGCGACAAATTCTTCTACCGCATCCATCACCTGCTGGCGGGCTGTCTTCACAAAGTCTTGTGCCGCCAAAGTCACACCGTAGTCGGCCAGCGCAGCAGCGGTATCCACGGCTCTGGTTTCGCCAAACTCTAAGTTGGTGCCTATACCAACCACCACGGTATTGGTTTGAGGTAACCACTGCGCCAAAATGCCGCACAGTTTCCTGCCATCTGCACCCAGCACATCATTGGGCCATTTGACGCCGGCATCCACACCAAGTTCACGAAACCATCGCACCAACGCGTCGGCAACCACGAGTGTTAGCATGCCAAGCAGCTGCGGCTCAAGGTTGGGACGAAGGACCAGGGACATGGCGGCAGCGGTGCCAGCCGGGGTATCCCAGTGGCGATCCAGTCTACCTCGCCCGGCCGTCTGGTTGTCTGTTGCGAACACGTCCCCATGAGCAAAATCTGTGTCAGCAGCTACAACAACGTCCTGAGTGGAGGCTACTTGATCAGCCCAATACACGCCTGAGGCGATCCATCGATGGTCCTTTTTCGCCACGCACTACAACCTTCACAAAATACAACCGGTAGTATTATCCACGATACAGGCCATACTCTACCCTGGAGGACCCGTTGACCAACCCCGAACGCACTGGTGAAAACCTGGGTGTTACCACCCCGGACATCACTACGACGGCTGGCAAACTTGAAGACTATTTCCACCGGCGCGAAGCAGCAGTGTTGCCGACTGGACAAGGACCCGTCGATCGCCAACACTCCCGGGGCAAACAAACCGCACGCGAACGCATCGACGCCCTGCTGGACGACGACTCTTTTGTCGAATTCGACCAGCTGCGCACCCACCGGACCACCGCGTTCGGTATGGACGCCCGTCATCCAGAAGGCGACGGCGTCGTCGCCGGCTACGGCACCATTGACGGTCGTAATGTGGCAGTTTTTGCACAAGACTTCACCGTCTTTGGGGGTTCGCTGTCCAAGGTCAACGGCGAGAAAATTGTTAAAACCCAGGAATTTGCTGCAACCAATGGTTTCCCGCTGATCGCTATCAATGACGGCGGTGGCGCTCGCATCCAAGAAGGTGTGGATTCGCTGGCCATGTTTGCTGATATCTTCCGCAATAACGTGATGGCTTCCGGAGTGGTCCCACAGATCTCTATCATCATGGGACCTGCCGCCGGCGGTGCAGCCTACTCGCCAGCCCTGACAGATTTCGTGGTCATGGTCGATCAAACATCGCACATGTTCATTACGGGTCCTGATGTCATCAAATCGGTGACCGGTGAAGAAGTCGACATGGAAACCCTGGGTGGTGCTCGTCAGCATAATGAGACCTCCGGTACTGCCGCATATATGGCAGCCGATGAACAGGATGCCTTTGACTGGGTCTCTGAATTGCTGGATTACCTTCCAGCCCACAACTTCATCTCCCAGGAAGCCACGTTCCACCAGGATCTAGAAACTACCGTTGACGATCTGGCACTCGATACCATCATCCCGGATTCAGCCAACCAGCCCTATGACATGTTGGACGTTATTGCCACCATCGTCGATGACGGCGCGCTCCTGCAAGTACAGGAACGCTACGCTCCCAACATCATTGTTGGACTGGGTCGCATCGAAGGACGCACCGTTTCCGTGGTTGCCAACCAGCCATCCCAGTTGGCCGGCACCTTAGACATTGCTGCCTCCGAAAAAGCGGCACGGTTCGTGCGCTTCTGTGACGCCTTCAATATTCCGATCGTCACCCTTGTCGACGTCCCTGGATTCCTCCCGGGCGTGGACCAGGAGCATTCCGGTATTATTCGTCGTGGCGCCAAGCTCATTTATGCTTACGCTGAGGCTACCGTCCCAAAAATCACAATCATCACGCGCAAGGCCTTTGGCGGCGCGTACATTGTGATGGGTTCTAAGAAACTCGGTGCCGATCTCAACCTGGCATGGCCGACAGCACAGATTGGCGTGATGGGCGCACAGGGTGCCGTTAATATTTTGTATCGTCGTGATCTCATCGCCACAGAGGAAGCCGGCGACGATGTCGAAGCGCGTCGCGCTGAGTTGATCGAGGACTACGAAACGGCACTGCTGAATCCGTACGAGGCAGCAGACTCTGGATATATTGATGCAGTCATTGCCCCGTCAGAAACTCGTGCTCAGGTGGTTCGTGCACTTCGCGCCACCGCAGCGAAACGTCAATCCCGTCCTGCCAAGAAGCATGGAAATATCCCTCTATGACCACGCAACCTGAATCCACCGGCATTACAGTCCACGGCACACACCTGTCCGAAGAAGAAACCGCCGCCCTACTGGCAGTCGTTAACACACAACTGATCGACACTCCCCCGGCACAGCCGCCTGTTGATGATGCGACTCAACGTCGGGTCACCTCGACCTGGACTGACGTGGAATCCTGGCAGTCCTTGCCGAAAGGCCACTAAGCTAGGCTGTTCTGCCGTCATTTCGTCCGGTCTTGGCGAATAATTGCCTGAGCTTATGTAGTTGACATATTGTCATGTTCATCTGGTGCATTCGCGGCAAAATTCACCATCCCGGGGGATGCCCCATCGCCCACTGCCATTGCCTGCAGAATGTTGCCATAGCCGGCACCAAGATGCCTACAATAGCGCAGTAACTCAGAAAAGCCGATGATATAACCCAGTGCTGAGTCCCTGAGGATAATCACAAACTGCGCGACCAAAGACGGCAGCATCGCTACGAGCGATTGTGGGACTTCTACGACTCGAAGCGATCCTGTCGGCGTCATGCCCACAGCCATGGCCGCTTCACGCTGCCCTTGGCAGCGATCGCACCCCGAGCGCAACAATCACCGCATAATAAGCAGAGTCCGGGGCCGGAGGTCCCACGACAATACAGACCTGGCCGGCTGGTATTTCCACACCTATATCAGTGAGCGCTTGAAACGCCCCAAACAGCACAGCA
>NZ_JAKDKW010000001.1 GCF_030453185.1 Yaniella sp.
CAAAGTCCTCCACTTCGGTCCAACTCCTGCAATTTCCTTGAAATAAGCCGAATTTCCGGGCTCGGGGGGAGCGTAGTGGGTGGATAAAAGATGAAAATTCCCTCAGAATAGGAGTTGAAATGTTGATTGTGGTGGAAAGTGGGGTAAAGTGGGGGACTAAGAGGACGGTGGTCGCAGAGCATGAGCAAACGGGATCAAACAACGTTGGGGGTTGTGCCAAATGTTTTTGGGTACATACACTCCACGTTTGGATGAGAAATCCCGCTTGATCTTGCCGGCAAAGTTCAGAGACGAATTGTCTGACGGTGTAGTGCTCACTAGAGGACAAGAACGTTGTGTGTACGTGTTCTCGATGGAAGAGTTTCAGCGAGTGCACGAACAGATGCGAGAAGCTCCGCTCTCTTCGCGTCAGGCCAGGGACTATATTCGTGTTTTCTTATCTGGAGCTTCAGACGAGAAGCCGGATAAGCAAGGCAGGATCACAATCCCAGCCCCGCTACGAGAGTATGCGGGACTAGATCGTGACGTTGCTGTAATTGGTGCTGGTGCGCGTGCAGAGATCTGGGACCAAGCCGCTTGGAGCGATTACCTCAACGAGCAGGAGACGGCATTCTCTGAAACTGATGAGGAAGTCATTCCCGGATTGTTCTAACCAGCAATCTGCCAAAGCACATACAACTTCATCGTGGTGAGGACTCTTATTTCAGACCTCTATCCGGACAGCTGGCCTGCCTTCCCCTGGGCCAGGTGCACGGATGGGGATCTGGACTAAGAGCCATCATTTTTCTCAGCACTGTCGGCGAAACGCAAAGGAGCATAATGGCAGCTATCGACCGAGATGGTCAGCACGATGCCCCGGTAGCTCCAGGCGCTGCCCGACGTCACGTTCCTGTAATGGCGGATCGGGTCATCGATTTGCTGGTACCAGGTGTAGCGTCCGCTCGACAGCAA
Organism: Yaniella sp.; assembly: GCF_030453185.1. Classification (GTDB taxonomy): domain Bacteria; phylum Actinomycetota; class Actinomycetes; order Actinomycetales; family Micrococcaceae; genus Yaniella. The sequence goes on from NZ_JAKDKW010000001.1 coordinate 952, forward strand.
GACCGTCGACCAATACTCGTCGATGCAACCCTAGGCATGGGCGGTCATTCGCAGTTGATGTTAGAACGATTCGACGATGCAATCGTGATCGGCATTGACCGGGATACCCAAGCACTTGAACTGGCCGGTCAACGGCTCAAGACTTTTGGCGATCGGTTTATCGCTTTTCATGGAACATATGACGAGATTCTTGCTGCGTTAGGCACCGCCGATACCGAAGCAGCGGATGGGTATCTCTACGATCTAGGTGTATCGTCCTACCAATTAGACGAACGAGATCGTGGCTTTGCTTACTCCTATGACGCTCCGCTCGATATGCGGATGGATCCTACTGCCCGTTTCAGCGCCGCAGATGTTGTGAACGACTACGACCAGCGCAGGTTAGAACAACTCATTCGACGTTTTGGTGAAGAGAAATTTGCGCGCCGTATTGCCACAGCCATCGTCGCCCGAAGAGATGAGCAGCGTTTTTACCGCACCGGTGATCTCGTTGAGGTAATTCGAGGGGCAGTCCCAGCGGCTGCAGGCCGCTCCGGTGGACACCCCGCCAAGCGGACATTCCAAGCATTGCGTATAGAGGTTAATGAGGAGCTCAGTATTTTGCGCGATGCGTTACCGGCTGCGCTTAAAGGCTTGCACATTGGGGGCCGCATGGTGGTCATGAGCTATCACTCGTTAGAGGATCGCATCACGAAAAAGGCCTTCCAGGAACAGGCGACCAGTCTCACACCGCCGAATTTTCCGGTTGAACTAGAGGAACACGCCCCGGTGATCAAGGTATTGACGCGAGGCACTGAAAAACCTACCGAACAAGAAATTGCTGATAATCCACGCGCTGCTTCGGCCAAAGTACGTGCGATAGAAAAAATTCGACCAACCAGGAGCAACGGATGACCACTTCCCCCTCGAACATCCGCGTATTGCACCCCGAATACTCTACGGATGCCACCGCGAGACCCCTTGACGATGATCAACTACATGATCTTGATACGCAACCTAGCTATACGCCAAATGGTCGCGATCCTGATGCCAAAACACGTCGGGACCAATTCAAGGTTATCTCTGGTCAGCTCAAGCGGACACCAATTGGTTACACAATTTTCGTCATGACCATCCCAATTGTCGCGCTGCTAGTGGTTTTGGTCGTCAATATCGTCCTATCCAACCGACAGTACGACCTCGTTGAGCTGAATAGCCAGCTCACCAACATCACGCAGTCGAATGAAGCGTTGGCGCAGGACCTGGCGCAAAGTTCGGCTCCCCAGTCCGTGGCACAACAAGCTGCCGATCTCGGAATGGTTTTACCCGGCGCGTCAGCTTCGATCGATCTTGCTTCCGGGGAGATCACTGGAAAGGCAACAGCTGCCGAAGCAGACAACACCCCGACGAGTTTTGTGTCAGAACCAACGGTCCGTTCGGGTACAGGAGTTCCGGCTGAGGTTGAGGCTCCAGAACACTCTGCGTCCGCTCCGGTGAAGATGACAAACGAGGGGGTCCCTGGCCCCGAGTCCGACACTGTGAAAATCGTTGAACCACAAATCTCCATGCCAGAGTCCGGTGTGACGAATTCAGCACCTCAGAATGGCGTGGCAGAGACAAATGGCGACTCTTCGGTGGGTAGTCTTCAAGGACCCCAGGTTAGTCTTGCAGCCGGCAACTAATGCCGCGAAGCTGGTCGAGTCTGTTGAAGGCAGGTGAGTCGTGTGCCCCAAGCGCTAAGTACTGGATCGCAAAAGTCCAGACTAAAGGTGACTATGTCGCTATTGATGGTTTGCCTACTAGTGCTGGGTGGTCGGCTCCTTTTTGTTCAGGGCATCGATGCAGAAGATCAAGCCCAACAGGCGATGGACCGAAGAACACGGCCTGTTACGCTTGCCCCAGAGCGGGGATCGATCTTGGACCGGGACGGACAAATCCTGGCAGAGTCTGTGCAACGCTATGACCTGGTCGTTGATCAGCGTTTAGTACAGGATTCCAGAGTCTGGGAACCCGAAGAATCCGGCTACGTAGATTTAGACATCGAAGAACAGCTTGAAGAGCTTGCCGAAGTGCTGGAAATCGACTACCCGGAACTCGAAGAAATCATGGTGGGAGAGCGTCCCTACCGAGTCGTATCACGACGAGTCACACCGGAAGTGAAAGAAGAAGCCCTCGAAATCGGCATCCCGGGTCTCATCTCTGAACCAGTAGCCGACCGAATGTACCCCAATGGGGGTGTGGCCGGATCTGTTATCGGATTTAACGGGCACGACGGGCAAGGCCTTGAAGGTATCGAACGCTCACAAGACAAACGACTCAGCGGACAAACAGGTGAGCGAATTTTCGAAATATCTGCCGATGGCGTCCGGATTCCCAACGCCTCATTTTCTGAAACCCCAGCTGTTAACGGAAACGATGTTCAGCTAACCATTGATCAAGATGTCTCCTGGTACGCGCAGGAAGCCATTGCCTCCAAAGTTGATGAGTACAACGCCGAATGGGGGAACATCGTGGTTATGGATGCCAAATCCGGTGAAATATTGGCCTTATCGGACTCCGAAACAGTTGATCCGACAGACCCCTCAGAGACGGATCCACTCTTCTGGCGTCCCACTGCACTATCGCAGGCGTTCGAACCTGGATCAACTGGTAAAGCGGTAACCTTTGCTGCTGCCTTAGACTCGGGCGAGGTCACGCCCGAAGATAAGTGGACGGTGCCCCACAGCCAAACCTTCAACAACGAAGAAATCAATGACTCGATGCCGCACGACACACACGACATGACCACCGCTGGTATTTTTACGAGGTCCTACAACACCGGCACAGTTCAAGTTGCGACACAACTCAGCGCCGAAGAGCGTTGGGAATATATGAAGGACTTTGGTATTGGCGAGCCAATCGACATAGGCATGACGAACGTCAACAAGGGTCTGTTCACCTCGTGGGAGAACTGGGATAGAAGACAACACTTCACCACCACGTTTGGACAGGGATATTCCCTGACTTCGTTGCACACCACTCGAATTTTCCAGGCCCTAGCAAATGGTGGAAAAATGATGCCTCCACGAATCATTGATTCATATATCGACGAAGACGGCATTGAAACCGAATGGGAGCCGCCAACAGAGCCTCAACAAGTCGTCTCTGAGGAAACGGCAGATGACATGTTGAAGCTGATGGAAGGAGTCGTCGAAGAAGGCACCGCCTACAACGCCCAAATTGATGGCTACCGTGTAGGCGGAAAGACTGGAACAGGCCAGGCTGCTGGAGCCGGAGGATACGACGGCCACACCACATCCTTTACCGGAGTCGTGCCAATAGATGATCCCCAGTTCATCGTCTCAGTAGCTGTCCACCGCCCGCAAGGCGAATGGGAATCTTGGCAAGTCACCGATACTGCAGCCGACGTCATGGAATATCTACTGAGTAAATACTCTGTTCCACCGTCCGAAACCGGGCCCCAGATCTACGATGTATTTACCGAAGACCCACAGGAAAGGCCATGGTAGCCCATATTAGAGGGCGGCCACTATGACCATGATGCGACCACAAAATAAAGTAAACGTAAAACTTGACGCAATCGCGAAAAATTTAGTCCAGTATCAGCCCTCAATATCCGGTTCTACCGATATAACGGTTATGGGCATTTCCATGAACTCGAAAACAGTCCAGGCAGGCGACCTCTACGCTGCCGTAGCCGGGGCACACCACCACGGTGCGGACTACCTCGACCAAGCTCTTCTTGCTGGGGCAGTTGCGGTACTGACTGACGCCCGTGGCCTGGAACGAGTGCCCCGAGATGTCCCCGCAATCGTGGTGGAGGATGTACGAGGAGCCCTTGCCGAGGCTGCCGCAGTCATCTACGACAACATCGCGTCCACACCACCGCAAATGTATGGCGTAACCGGGACGAACGGGAAAACCACTACAACCTACTTCGTCAATGCCCTGTTGGCAGCAATAGGAGAGACGACCGGACTTATCGGGACGATCGAGACGCGCATCGCAGGGCGATCAGTGTCTTCACAATTCACTACGCCGGAAGCACCGGACCTTCACAGCCTTATGGCATTGATGCGTGAATCGTCGGTCACCGCAGCAGCCATGGAGGTGTCTTCACACGCCATGGCATATAAACGAACCTTTGGGCTGCGCTACGGGGTCGCTGGTTTTACCAACCTCACTCAGGACCACCTCGACCTCCACGGCACCATGGAGCACTACTTTGCTTCCAAAGCACTCCTATTCAACGACGACCACTCGACCAATCAAGTCGTAACAGTCAACGGCGGAGCTGAACCAGCCTGGGGCATGAAACTGTCCCAGCAATTAGCGAATCCCGTAACACTTGACCTGGGGCCAGCAGCAGTTGTGGACATCGATGTGCCAGACACCACTTGGAAAATCATCGAAGTCGAAGCCGTGGGCATCGGGCATCGGTTCACGTTGCAACACGAATCCGGCTATAAAGTCGCCACACGCGTAGATATGCCGGGTAAGTTTAACGTTGCCAATGCCGCCCTGGCCGCTGTGATGGTCTACACAGGTCATGATCGCCAGGATTGGGACGTCATCACCGAAACATTGAGCGTTGCTGAGCACGCACCATTTGAATCAGCCGTGCCCGGGCGCATGGAAGTTCTTTCGAAACAGCCAACTGTGATCGTAGATTTTGCTCACAACCCAGACGGTTTGACACAAGCTTTACAAGCAGTGAATCGCTCCCGAGACCAAGATGATGAGGCCGGACGCACCATTTTAGTCTTCGGGGCAACAGGACAGCGCGATACGGTTAAGCGTCCACTCATGGGCCGTATTGCCGCTGAATATGCTGACGTCGTGATCGTCACCGACGATGACCCGCATTACGAGGAGCCCGCTCAAATTCGAAAACCCGTCATTGAAGGTGCCGCGTCGTACGTCAAAGCCAATGGCACAGATACCCAAATACTAGAAATAGCGCCGCGGGCCAAAGCTCTGGCGTATGCGGTCGAGATCGCGTCGCGGCACGACACCATATTGGCCGCGGGACGCGGGCATGAGACCCACCAGGACATCGCCGGTGAACCATTTGAAATCGACGATCGCGAAGTCCTTCGCCACCACCTTGTCGATCACGGATTCATTACAACTGGCGCAGCATCAGCGGAACTCACGGACTAACGCGGTAAGGTCAAATGCGAAATGATTGAACTCAAAGCACACCAGATAGCAGAAGCTACGGGCGGTCGGCTCACCTCCAGTGTCGACGTCACGACTACAGTTACCTCTGCCGATACAGATTCCCGTCAACTCGTACCGAATTCTTTGTACATTGCCAGGCGTGGTGAAGTCACCGATGGACACAACTTTATTACTGCAGCTCGAGCAGCCGGAGCCCAGCTGATTCTGGCGGAACGAGAAACCGCCGATCAGCGCGGTGGAGTCGACCCTGCCGTGATTGTCGACGATTCGACCGTAGCCATGGGGGACCTGGCTCATTACATTGTCGAAAAGATCCGGGAACACTCAGAAACCACTGTGATCGGTATAACCGGGTCCGTTGGTAAGACTTCCACCAAAGATGCACTAGCCACGCTGCTGTCATCTCAGGGACCAACGGTCGCTCCGCGAGGCTCCTATAACGGTGAAACTGGCTTGCCCCTCACTATCTTTACTGCCGACCTCGAGACCCGGTTTCTAGTAGTTGAAATGGGTGCTGATCGTCTTGGAAACATTAGTGAACTCACCAATATCGTGCGCCCGGATATTTCGGTAGTCCTTACCGTTGGTACCGCTCATGCTCAATCCTTCGGCTCGCTAGAGAACATTGCCATAACCAAGGGCGAAATCGTAGAAGCGCTCGAACCAAACGGCATCGCAGTCCTCAACGCCGATGACATCAAGGTCGCCGAAATGGCAACCCGGGTGCCCAGCGGAGCGAAAACGATCTGGTTCTCGGCTGCCTCATTGCCGCCGGAGCGCCAACACCTACTTTATGCTGCAGATGCAGCGACCACCGAGAACGAAAACCCACGCTTCAATCTGCAGTACCTCGGCGATGACGCCACTGACGAAGATCGCATGGGTCGGGATGTCACCGCGCACATGATCGGTGAACACCACACATCGAACCTGCTAGCAGCAGCCGCAGCGGCGCTGGCAGCGGGGCTGGACCTAGAGACAATTGCCGAAGTCATGCCCGAAATTGGCCCTACTTCGGCACACCGTATGGCGCGCACTGATCGCGCTGACGGCATCACCATCATCGACGATGCCTATAATGCGAACCCCGAATCGATGCGAGCAGGACTCAAAACCCTGGCCATGCTTGGGCGCAACACCGGTCGTCGCACCTGGGCGATCTTAGGCCCAATGCTTGAACTGGGAGACCAGCACGCCAAGGAACATATCCTGCTCGGGGAGACCGTAGTGCGGTTAAATATCGACCAACTCGTCGTTGTGGGTACCGAAGCTCGAGCACTCTATACCGGTGCAGTAAACGAGGGTTCCTGGGGTGACGAAGTCGACCACGTGTTATCGAATGATGAAGCCTTCGAGCTGCTGACAGAGCGCGCTCAACCAGGCGACATCATTTTCGTCAAGGGTTCCAACGGCACTCGCCTCTGGGAACTCGCCGACCGACTGACCACTGAAAACCTGGTGGGCCGCAAGGAGATGCCGTAAGTGATTGGACTATTGATAGGCGCTGTACTTGGCGTCATCCTCACGGTTGTGGGAACACCCCTGTTTATCCGCTTGCTGAATCGGCGCGGATACGGCCAGATAATTCGAGACGACGGACCCACCACACACGCAACAAAACGCGGCACCCCCACCATGGGTGGTGTCGTGATCGTGATCAAATTTGTGCTCGTGTACTTCGTCACCCACTGGATCATGTCCATGCTCGAATTAGAGAACTCCGGCATCACGGTCTCGGCGTTATTACTCTTATTCCTGACCGCCGGTATGGGTTTGATCGGTTTCCTTGACGACTACATCAAGATCTCGAATCAACGATCCCTCGGACTGACCCCCACCGGAAAGATTGTCGGACAGGGAGCGGTCGGCATTACGTTTGCGATCTTGGCGCTCAACTTCCCGAATAGTCAGGGGTTCACCCCGGCGTCAACAGCCATATCGGTATTCCGTGATACTTCCTGGGATCTGGCGTTTTTCGGAGCCACAGCCGGCGCCATCTTATTCGTCATCTGGTCGAATCTGATCACCACTGCTACAACCAACGCAGTGAACCTCACTGATGGACTGGACGGACTCGCCACAGGGGCCGTTGCCATGGTCTCTGTGGGCTATGTCCTGATTACGCTCTTCCAAAACAACCAGGCCTGCTCCGGCACGAGCAGTGCAGGGGGCTGCTACGAAGTCCGCGATCCGATGGACCTCGCCCTGCTGGGATCGATTCTGGCCGGCGTGCTGCTGGGATTCTTATGGTGGAACACCGCCCCGGCAAAAATCTTCATGGGCGACACCGGTTCCCTGGCGCTGGGTGGCGCACTGGCCGGATTTGCCATCTTCTCCAAAACACAAGTGCTGCTCGTTGTACTTGCTGGACTGATGGTCGTGATTGCCGCTTCAGTCATCATCCAAGTGGGATACTTCAAGATTTCCGGAGGCAAGCGCGTCTTCCTCATGGCTCCACTCCAGCACCACTTCGAGCTCAAAGGCTGGGAAGAAGTTACGGTAGTGGTGCGCTTCTGGCTCATAGGGCTGGGCTTTGTAGTGGCCGCGCTAGCAATGTTTTACGCTGAATGGGTGATCCTCCGATGAACCAGACACTAGATCATCTCACCACGTGGGACTCCAACTGGTCGGAACTCTCCGTCGTGGTCACGGGTATCGGCGTCACAGGATTCTCCGTGGCGGATACGCTTGCTGAGCTTGGTGCCGCAGTTATTGTTGTCGACGGTAAAGATACTGCAGAGAATCGAAAAGCTGCCGAAACCCTGAAGATCGTCGGCGTCAAAGACGTCCTCCTAGGTGAGGACGCCGTCACAGGCTTGCCTGATGCCACAGGTATCGGCGGCAACATCGATGTCGTGATCACCTCACCCGGCTGGCGGCCAGATAACGCCGTGCTTATGGCAGCCCAACAGGCGGATATTCCAGTGTGGGGTGACATAGAGTTCGCTTGGCGAGTGCGTCAGCGCGAGGGAAAACGTACAGCTCAATGGGTGGTTCTGACCGGTACTAATGGCAAGACGACTGTCGCCACGATGGCGCAGTCTATGGCACGCGCCCAAGGGCTGGACGCTGTTGCCGTCGGTAATGTCGGAACACCTATTCTGGATGCTATTCGTTACCCAGATGGTTTTGACCTTCTCATCGTAGAACTCTCATCGTTCCAGCTGCATTGGATCGAGCACATCCAACCTGAAGCTTCCGTAGTGCTGAATATCGCCGAAGACCACTTGGATTGGCACGGGGGGTTCGAAAACTACAAGGCAGCCAAAGCCAAAGTATATGAGAACACCCGCATTGCCGCTATCTATAATGACGACGAAGCTGAGACCATAAGGATGGTCGAGGAAGCTGACGTTATCGAAGGGTGTCGGGCCATCGGTATATCGACCGATACGCCGCAGCGTTCGATGCTCGGCACAGTGGATGATTTGCTTGTCGATCGGGCGTATCTCATCAGCCGCGGATCCCAAGCACTCGAGCTAGCCGAGTTTGGTGACATAGGAAATCCTGCCCCGCAGCACATGGTTTTTAACGCGCTAGCAGCGGCCGCTTTGGTCCGCGCTGTTGGCGTCGAACCTGCGGCGGTACAGGCCGGGTTGCGCACCTATGAGCCGGAACCTCATAGGATTCAACCGGTTGCGCACTTTCATGATGTTTTGTGGGTCGATGACTCAAAGGGAACTAACCCACACGCGACAGATGCTGCACTGGCCACCTATAGGCCAATCATCTGGATCGCCGGAGGCCTGTCCAAAGGGGCTTCCTATGAAGATCTTGTGAAAACGCATAAAGATCGCCTAAAATCGGTCATCCTCATTGGCACAGACCACGCCGGAATCGTTGCTGCTCTGCAGCGACACGCACCTTCGGTTCCTGTCCACACCGACTATCTGCGAGACACTACAGTGGAAGTTGCAAACGGAGCTGCGGTGATGCGAGAAGTGGTCAACTTAGCCCACCAGCTGGCAGAACCGAACGACACCGTGTTGTTATCTCCGGCGGCGGCCTCCATGGACCAATTCGCAAACTATAACGTTCGTGGAGAGGCTTTCACCGACGCGATCGCCACGATGCTATCCGACATCAATTATCCGGGACACTAAGACAACCGACCAACAGGAGCGCGATATGACCAACGGTCCAACACCTCGTGTAGCTCGTGCTTGGGACTGGTTGACCGGCGTACATTCCAAAAAGTCGGCCTACTGGCTGATCTTAGGACCGACCCTCGCACTGACGTTCATCGGCGTCGTTATGGTGCTATCTGCATCGTCTGTGGAATTCATTGGTGGCGCAGGCTCGTTTTCCTCGTTGAGTTCTCAGGGACTTTACGCCGTCATCGGGCTTGTGCTGTTGTTTTGGATGGGGAAGTGGCGACGGCAGACCTATCACAAGCTCGCGGTCATCATGCTGTTAATCAGCATCGTGCTGCTGGCTCTGGTCTTTACTCCGTTGGGTGTAGAAATCAACGGTAACCGAAATTGGCTCCGACTGGGCAGCTTCTCATTCCAGCCGGCTGAGGCTGCCAAACTAGCTTTTAGCGTGTGGGCAGCATACGCTCTCAGTCAGAAACTCAAATTTCAAAGTTCTGGCAAACACCTGCTGATTCCCGTGGTTTTTCCATTCGGGTTCGTGATTGTGGGCCTCATTATGGGTGGCCGTGATCTCGGCACCGTGTTGATTATGCTGATGATTATGGCCATCATCCTGTACCTGGGTGGTATGCGGACCGTCTACCTGCTAGGCACCGCGGCGATCGGTCTCATTGGTGTGGCGCTCGTTACCATGATGTCGGACAACCGTATGATGCGCATCCAAGCTTGGATGGGCGACTGTGACCACCCCGCGGATCCCTGTTACCAATACGAACAAGGTATTTTTGCGTTGGCCTCGGGCGGATGGTTCGGCCTCGGACTTGGACAATCCCGACAAAAGTGGTCCTATATTCCTGAAGCTGGCAATGACTTTATTTTCACCGTGCTCGGCGAAGAACTGGGCCTGCTCGGTGCGCTGTTAGTCATCGGGCTGTTCGTGGTCCTAGGCATCGGCATGTTCCGTGTCGCCTATAACAGCACGGATAATTTTGTTCGTCTTTCCACTGGTGCGATCATGACGTGGTTACTAGGACAGGCCTTTATGAACATTGCGATGGTCACCGGGCTGCTGCCAGTTATTGGAGTACCACTTCCGTTCATCTCTGCGGGTGGTTCCGCGCTGCTTATGGCCATCCTGGCCGTAGGTGTGGTCCTATCCTTTGCGAGACATCAGGCACAAGAAATTCACGATCGAACCTCAACGGCGCAAGGGCAGCCCGTCACGAAAGAAAGCGTATAACTTATACAATGACTACGACTATGAACGTTGTCTTCACCGGTGGCGGTACAGCCGGCCACGTCTCACCGATGCTTGCCATGGCCGAAGCTCTCGTCGACCGATACGTAGATACCGACGTTGATGTAGATGTCTTGATGATTGGTACAGCAGAAGGGATGGAGGCCGCACTCATCCCCGATGCAGGCTATAACTTTTCAACGGTAGACAAAGTACCTATGCCTCGTAGAGCGTCCGTCGACTTGCTCTCGGTCCCATTTCGACTCCGCAAAGCAGTCAAGCAGGCTCGACAACTTCTGCGTGAACATGAAACGCAAGTGGTCGTGGGCGTGGGAGGATACGCTTCAACCCCCGTGTACTTAGCCGCTCGGGCTGAGAAAATTCCAGTCATCGTACACGAAGGCAACGTGCGCCCTGGACTGGCCAATAAGCTTGCGGCTCGCTTCGCCAGCGTGGTGGCTTGTGCCTTTGAGGGTACCGATTTACCCGGTGTTATCCACGTCGGTATGCCCATGCGAAAGAACATTACAGATCTACCTATGGGTCCCACCATGCAGGCACAGGCACGCCAGTCTCTTGGCTTGGATCCTGACAAAACGACACTCGTGGTCACCGGTGGCTCCTCAGGTGCAATGAATCTGAACAACGCCGTTGGTGGAGCATTGGACGATCTCCTGGCAACTGACGCGCAAATACTGCATCTGACAGGCCGCGACAAGGTTGTGTGCGACGAATCAGGTACCGCGATCGAAAAAGATGGTTATGTCCAAGTCGAGTATATTGACGGGTTGTCGCGCGTTTACCAATCTGCCGACCTGATCGTCGCCCGTGCCGGAGCAGGGACCGTTCATGAACTGGCAGCCATCGGCCTTCCATCGGTCTTGGTTCCACTGCCTATCGGTAATGGTGAGCAGGAACTCAACGCGGCCGGGCTGAAGGACTCTGGTGCGGCCGTTGTGGTTGCTGATCATGATTTCACCTCCCAGTGGGTAGCCACCCGGTTGCCCAATCTCTTACTTGATGAACCCCGCCTGGAATACATGGCCCAAACCGCCAAAAATCTGGGTATCACCGATGCCGCCGAAACCATGGCCACCATCATTTCCGAAACGAAAGTCGCATGATGACCAACCACGACATACCACGTCTGCAAGACATCCGGCACGCCCACTTTCTGGGCATTGGGGGAGTAGGAGTATCGGGCGTCGCACGTATTTTACTCGCGCGTGGCATCACCGTGACGGGGACGGACGCCAAAGATTTGCCTGTTATGCAGCAATTACGCGAACGCGGCGCCACCATTTACGTTGGCTACCAAGCCGAAAACTTCCATCATGCACAAGAACAAACCGGCAGCACCATTGACGTCGTTATTGCTTCCACAGTGGCCGGGGCCAACAATCCTGAACGGCAGGCCGCCGAAGCTGCTGGTGTGCCCATTTATCACCGTTCTCAAGGACTTGCCGCCGCGATGGACGGCAAAAAGGTCCTCACAGTAGCCGGCACACACGGGAAGACCACCACTTCATCGATGGCAGCCGTGACTTTTTCCCATGCTGGTGCCCAGCCTTCTTTCGCTGTAGGTGCCGCCATCGCCAACCTTGGCACAAATGCGGATCACGGCACCGGTGAATGGTTTATCGCGGAGGCCGATGAATCCGACGGTTCGCTGCTGAACTACACCCCCGATATTTCGATCATCACCAATATTGAAGCTGATCACTTGGACTATTACGGGACTGAAGCGGCCGTCCACCAGGTATTTACAGACTTTGCGACGCAGATCCGTCCAGATGGTGCCCTGGTAATATGCGCGGACGACGAAGGAGCCGCAGCACTGGCCCAGCGCCACCGCGACGCCGGCACCGCACAGGTACCAAGCGCCAAGGTATACACGTATGGTCTTGCTCCAAGCATGAATCCGACAGTCCGTACTAATAGCCATACTCACACGCTGGACTTAGCAATCACCGATATTCAACCGGACGTGACTGGTTCCGGCCAACAGGTGACGTATCAATTCAGTGACGGTAGTTCACAAACTGTTGCGCTGGCTACGCCCGGAACGCATAACGCGCTCAACGCAGCTGGTGTGCTGCTGGCTGCCGTACTGGCAGGTATCCCGTCAGCAGACGCCGCGACAGGTCTGGCGTCATTCACCGGCTCAGCTAGGCGTTTTGAGCACCACGGCACGGTGAACGATATCCGTGTATATGACGACTACGCTCACCATCCCACAGAAGTCCATGCGGCTATTACGGCGGCGAACACGATGGCTGCGGGGAATAAGGTACACGTCGTTTTTCAGCCGCACCTGTTCTCACGGACCCGCGACTTTGCACAAGAATTTGCCGCAGCACTCTCACTCGCGTCGACGGTTCGAGTACTGGAAATCTACCGTGCTAGAGAAACACCCATCGAGGGCGTGACCGCCGAGCTTATTACTGATCAATTGGCGCGAGAGCTCACCGCCCGCTACCCGCAGTCGACGCAAGTGGCTAGCCGGGAGGCTGCTGTGAAATCGGTGGTACAGGCAGGGACGCCGGGCGACATCATCCTGACGCTGGGAGCCGGTGATGTCAACCAGCTCATCGAAGCCATTGTTGCCGGACTCAACCAACACAATAGCTAGTGCCCATGTCGAAAAACCCGCCCAAGAATCCATCAAATAACTCGGATGATACCAACCAAGTCGCAGAAAAGTTTCCCGGCCTGGCAGCTAAAAAACCGGCCAAATCTATCTCGGTCGAACGTCCTATCCACTCCGACGAGAAAACTGTCACGGAAACTGGAATCCCCCGGGTCGATGACGAACCCGCAAGGCCATCGGACCCCGCGTTGGAGGCGGACGACAATGATATCGATGAGACAGTTTTGGAGCTTCCGCCAAGTCCCGAACAGCGGAAGATTAAGCGTCGTCGGGCCCTCTGGATAAGTATCCTGTCCACCTTGGTGCTTCTCGGTGGTGGCTGGGCTGTGTTGTATTTCTCACCGATTCTGGCAATCGAAGAAATTGAACACGAAGGACTGGACTTAGTGACCGAGTCACAAGCAGTCGAGCGTACCGCGGGGCTGGAGGGTAAACCACTACCTCAAGTCGGGGAACGTGGTGTGAACGAACTGTTTGAAAACATCCCCGCGGTAAAAGACGTGACGTTGCGAGCAGAACCACCACACGGACTCGTTGTCAACATCAATGAGTATCAACCTATCGCCATGGGCCCACGAGGCAAAGAGTACGTGGTGTTTTCCGAAGACGGTACTGAACTCGCTGAAATCACTTCCAAAAAAGCCCAGGAATTTGATCTTCCCGTGGTCGCATCAGCTGCCGATGTGACCGACGAAGATGTATTCAACACGATCAATGAAGTATTGGGGTCATTGCCGGACGATTTGCGCGACCAGGTACGAGCAGCATCGGGGTCGTCGATTGACTCAATTGAGCTCGAACTCACTTCTGGCAAAGTGGTGATGTGGGGCAATAATGAAGATGCTGAGAAGAAGGCCAAAGTTCTTGAAGCTCTGCTCGGACTCGAGGACGATGAAGCGGCACAAATATCGGAATATGATGTTTCCGCACCCGACTTTCCGGTTACTCGGTAACTCGATACCGCTTTTATGTGGTGATCGGGCCGACACACGGTCGAGGGTCATTGCCCAGCCGATGGTGTGGGCATATTGTGTGCTAGAGAAGTAAACTTGGACGCAGCTTGAACTCCGTCCCACAAACGAACGCAGAATAGGGATCATATCGTGAGCTCACCCCAGAATTACCTGGCCGTCATCAAAGTTGTTGGTGTCGGCGGCGGCGGCGTGAACGCTGTCAACCGAATGATCGATGTCGGATTGCGCGGTGTTGAGTTCATTGCTATTAACACCGACGCTCAGGCACTGCTCATGTCGTCTGCTGAAGTAAAACTCGACGTCGGCCGTGACCTGACCCGCGGCCTCGGTGCAGGTGCCGACCCAGAGGTCGGCCGTCAGGCCGCCGAGGATCATGCTGAAGAGATCGAAGCAGCCCTCAAGGGGGCTGACATGGTCTTCGTGACCGCAGGCGAAGGTGGTGGAACCGGAACCGGTGCTGCCCCCGTTGTAGCCCGTGTCGCACGTTCACTCGGTGCGTTGACCATCGGTGTGGTCACCCGACCGTTTACCTTCGAAGGTCGCCGTCGTGCAACCAATGCCGAAACAGGTATTGACTCACTGCGTGACGAAGTTGATACGCTCATCGTTATTCCGAATGATCGGCTGCTGTCGATTTCAGATCGTTCCATTTCCATCATGGAGGCCTTTGAAGAAGCAGATAAGGTGCTCTTATCTGGCGTGCAAGGCATTACCGATCTGATTACCACGGCCGGCCTCATTAACTTGGACTTCGCCGACGTCAAGTCGGTTATGCAAGGTGCCGGCTCAGCACTGATGGGTCTCGGCGCAGCACAGGGTGAGAACCGTGCTGTGGAGGCGACTGAAGCAGCGATTGCTTCACCACTTCTGGAGGCTTCGATCGATGGCGCACACGGAGTGCTCCTATCGATTCAAGGTGGCACAGATATGGGGCTGTTCGAAATCAACGAAGCAGCTCGAATGGTGCAAGAAGTGGCCCACCCAGAGGCCAACATCATCTTTGGCGCCGTAATCTCTGACAATCTTGGAGACGAAGTCCGTGTGACCGTTATCGCAGCAGGATTCGATGACCCTGTCAATGCGGCACAAAATGCAGGGACATCGCAGGTAGCAGCTCCCGTGGCCCCAGTAGCCTCGATCAGTCCTGTGAGCGCGCCAGAACCGAATGTTCCGGAGGAGTCACCTGAGGACACTACTCAGAAGTCGGAAGAAAGCCAGGATCAGAACCGAGTAGAACCCTTACCGACCGTCGTTGAGTCATCAAATAAGGGCAACGACGACCTGGACGTGCCTGATTTCCTTAAGTAAGCTGCTGATTCACCAGCACCGTACTGACACCGGACATAATGTAGGTTTCACCTCCGTCGATGCCGGCAATATGTCGTTGACGGTGCTTGATCGGCACCATACGGCTGAGGATACTGCCAATAACCGGCGTGCACTTGAAGTAGCATTGGGAATAGAGCCTGGTACAACAAGATTCGTTTCTCAAACTCACTCTTCTATAGTGCAATCCTCCGGTGACCAAGGTTGGACGCAGGTCGAAACCATAGGCGAAGGTGATGCAATCGTCTCGGAGGATGGAACCGATCCCATTGCCATCCTGGTAGCCGATTGCTTGCCGATTGCTTTCACCACCGACTACGGTCCAACTGCCATTGCACATGCGGGTCGCGTCGGCTTGTTGGGCGGCATCCTCCAAAACACTGTTCAGCAGCTTCGGACCCTCGACGCCCAAGGAACCGGGACTATCACAGCGACGATCGGGCCTGGCGTCTGTGGACAGTGTTACGAGGTCCCTGAGTCAATGCGCGATCAAGCGAGTCTCGATCATCCCGCCATTTTTTCTGAAACGACATGGGGGACTCCAGCACTCGATCTTCCCGCAGCTGCCGAAGATATTTTGCGGCAACGTGGTGTCGTTGTACAGCGAGTAGAAGAATGTACGTTGACGAACGAGCGACTGTTTTCTCACCGTCGGAATCCAGGAGTTGGTCGTCTAGCCGGCGTCGTATGGCAAACGAGGGAATCATAGCGATGCTGTACGACACACCGACGAATGCGACGCATTTCCCTGGTTTTGGCCGCTTTGTCCACTAGGGTCGAAGGTGTCTTAGGACCATCAAGGATTTGAGGTGCGCATGGTTAGCGGATTAAGGAAAGCTATGATCCGTATGGGTCTGGCTGATAGTGATGAAGCCTATGAGCAAGAACTCATAGAAGAAGAAGAACGTAAAGCAAGTCAGGCACCTGCCGAACCTGCCCCGAAGCCAGAGGTGCGGGAAGCAGCCCCAGTGACCACCACGCCCGTGGAAACACCACAGGCGGGTCCACGCGCGGTGCCAAATGAAGATGATGACTACCGGGCGCCGGTTACACCTATCAAGCGTGTGGTCCAGTCCCGAGAGGAAAGCGCTGAAGTGCACAAACTGCGTACCATCCACCCGCGGTCCTATAATGACGCGAAGCTTATCGGAGAAGCAATCCGCTCAGGCATCCCCGTTATTATTAACGTCACCGACATGTCGGAAGCAGAAGCGAAACGGCTGGTGGACTTTTCAGCGGGACTCGCCTTTGGTCTGCATGGTGCGATCGAACGGGTAACGAATAAGGTCTTCTTATTGACGCCCACAAACGTGGAAAACGTCATTGATGGACATTCAGCTACAGCCCACGACGAAGACTTCTTCGATCAGGCGTAAGCAGATCCGCAAAGCCACACAGAACCAAGGATACTGAGGACTCGTGCAGATAGTTTGGACCACGTTGTATTTGGTCGCGACCATTTACTTTTTCATCCTCGTGGTACGCGTCCTCTACTCATTGGTCAACTCCTTCGCGCACGACTGGAGACCACGCGGAATTAACCTCATCATTGCCGAACTGGTAATGACAGCAACTGATCCGCCATTACGCTTTTTCCGTCGGTTTATTCCACCGTTGCGCCTCGGCCAGGTATCACTAGATCTGTCCTTCATCGTGGTGTTTTTCATTGTCATGATCATTCGTTTCGTGGCGTTGCAAGCTGCGGCAGGCTGATTCAACTAAAGTGATATTGTTGATGTTTTGAGATATTTCGACATTGTGGCGGCGTGGACTACTCGTTTGCTAAGCCACGGTGATAATGTAATCCTCAGATGAATAAGTAGACTAGAGTTCCGACTTGAACTACTAATGAGAAAACTCAAGTTTTCTAAATATGTACATGACCAAGTAATTGGGGTGACCACATGGCTCTCACGCCGGAAGTTGTAGTCAATAAGAAGTTCCAAGTCACGAAATTTCGTGAAGGCTACGATCAAGACGAAGTAGACGATTTCCTCGACGAGATCGTTGAGGAATTGCGCCGTCTAAATCAAGAAAATGACGACCTACGGCGTCAGGTGACTGAGCTTGAAGCTCAAACCGGTGAAGAAGCACCTGTCCCTGCCCCTGTACCTGCTGGCGACGGAGACGACTCCACAACCACCTCGGCAGCAGACCTTCCCGTTGTTGAGCCAGAGCAGGAAGCTGAAACCGAAACACCAGCGGTACCAGCAGCGGAGCCGGAGCCTCTCCAGCAGACAACCGCTACGGCCGCAGCTCCTGTCGCGTCGGGTCATGAAGACACCGCAGAGTCGGCAGCCGGGGTTCTCGCTATGGCACAGCGCCTGCATGATGAATATGTCTCTGACGGCGAGCGCAAACGCGATGAGATCGTTTCTGAAGCTGAGCGTGAAGCCAACCGGCTGGTTACCGAGGCACAAGAAACCTCACGTAAAACGTTGGCAGACTTCGAAGAACGCAAGACCGTTCTGGAACGTGAAGTTGAAGAACTCCGCGGCTTCGAACGCGACTACCGTTCACGGTTGCGCTCATTTATTGAAAACCAACTTCAAGATCTGGACTCACAAGCTCGAGTCACAGAGTAGTCTGGCACCCCGAGACGACTTCCGGGTTTTTCACGCCACGTACGATGGTCGGCTATTTACATAAATAGCCGATCATCTGCATGTAAAACAACGTTTTATTCTCTCAAAGGAGCCACCGTGGCCCAGCACGACCAACAGGTACCGCAGAGAGCCTGGTGGATTGCCTTGATTCCTTCGGCCATCGCCTACGTGGCAGACCTCTGGTCTAAAGAAACCGTGCTTGCCAACATGCAAGAAGGCGAACGTATACCGGTCCTGGAACCCATACTCACCTGGCACTTTATACGAAACCCAGGGGCCGCCTTTTCAATAGGCATTGAGTACACGTGGGTCTTCTCCATCATTCAAGCTGTCGGCCTCATCATCGTGTTATACCTAATCTTCAGTAAGGCCCGGACGCTCCCATGGCTTTTAACCCTCGGAGCGCTTGGCGGAGGTATCGCTGGCAACCTGACCGACCGTCTCTTTCGAGAGCCTGGTTTCGGTACCGGCCACGTCATCGACTTCATTGCCGTCCATAATTTTGCGATCTTCAATATCGCCGATTCCTTTATAGTGGTCTCTATCATCATTATTGTCCTACTTGTAATGCTGGGCAAAACCATGGACGGCCTGCCAGAGGACACTGGCGACGACGCTAAATATGTCAACTCCTGAACCCGCTACCCAGACATTTGAAGCCACTGAGGCCATACGCGCGGATGCAGCAGTGGCCAAGGCCGTTGATATTTCTCGCACAAAGGCTGTCGAATGGATTCAGCGAGGCTTAGTTCGAGTAGGTAACAGAGACGCCCTAAAATCTACCAAACTCCGCCCCGGTGATCTCGTTGTGGTGACGCTGCCTGATGATCCTGACCCGCTAGAGGTGAAAGCTGAAACTGTGCAAGGTCTCAACGTGATAGCTG
The DNA here is from genome assembly GCF_030453185.1 of Yaniella sp. Lineage (GTDB taxonomy): Bacteria > Actinomycetota > Actinomycetes > Actinomycetales > Micrococcaceae > Yaniella. The sequence continues at coordinate 19,886 of NZ_JAKDKW010000001.1, forward strand.
ACGAAGAAGACTACGTCGTAATTGACAAGCCAGTGGGTGTTGCAGCACACCCATCTCAGGGTTGGCGCGGCCCCACAGTAGTTGGTGGTTTAGCCGCCTTGGGTATTAATATTTCGACGTCTGGACCACCAGAACGAAAAGGAATAGTCCAACGGCTAGATGTCGGGACTTCGGGACTTATGGTAGTCGCGAAAACTGAAGTTGCCTACAGTCGGTTGAAAGCTACCTTTCGAGACCGCACACCGCAGCGGAATTATCACGCCCTCATTCAAGGCCTGCCAGATCCCGTCAACGGTACTATCAACGCGCCCATTGATCGTCACCCCGGCTATGAATGGCGGTTCGGTGTCGTAGAGGGTGGTCGCGAAGCCATCACGGAATACGAGACCATCGAAGCGTTTGGGACCGCAACTCTCGTCGATGTGCATCTTCATACTGGACGGACGCATCAAATACGCGTGCATTTCTCAGCGCTCGGGCATCCCCTCGCGGGGGATCTAACGTATGGAGCCGATGCGAGTCTTGCCGCGGACTTAGGACTTACACGTCAGTGGCTGCATGCTGTTGGCCTTGGCTTTAAACATCCTGTCACCGGCCAGGACATGAGCTATACCTCCGAGTATCCAATCGACCTGTCGTATGCGTTGGATCGTTTACGTTACTAGGGCTAGACTGACTGACGCTAGTTCAAAACTTATCTGGAGGTCGACAGTTTCATGGCCCGTGGATCCAGCGCACAACGCGATGGTTTCGTACACCTGCATACCCACACCGAATATTCGATGTTGGATGGAGCAGCGAAACTCGATGATCTCTTTGCCGAGGCTAGTCGACTGGGTCAAGAAGCTCTGGCCATTACAGACCATGGGTATCTGTTCGGTGCCTTTGATTTTTGGAATAAGGCGCAGCAGCATGGCATTAAACCGATTATTGGGTTAGAAGCGTATCTAACACCGGGGCAGCAGCACCGGACGGATAAGACGAGAATACGGTGGGGAGACCCTGACCAGCGTTCAGACGACGTCTCGGGCGGTGGTGCGTATACACACATGACGCTGTTGTCCAAGAATAATACGGGTATGCATAACCTGTTTCGGATGGGGTCGCACGCCTCGCTCGACGCGGTCTACGCCAAATGGCCTCGAATCGACCGAGAACTGCTTAATGATTACTCCGAAGGAATTATTGGCACCACCGGCTGTCCATCCGGTGAAGTCCAAATCCGATTGCGTCTGGGCCAGTATCAAGAGGCTCTGGAAGCTGCGGCCGAATTTCGCGACATCTTTGGTAAAGAGAATTTCTACGTAGAGATCATGCAGCACGGCCTCGAGTTAGAACGTCGTGTTTTTGGCGATCTCATTCAAATCTCCAAAGATCTCAATTTGCCGTTGGTTTCCACCAACGACCTGCACTACACCTACCAGCACGATGCCAAGCACCACGAAGCACTGCTTGCGCTGCAGTCTGGTTCAAAATTGAGTGAACCAACCTATGATGAGGGTGGTTCTCGGTTCGCATTTAGCGGTAACGATTTCTATCTGAAATCTGCGGCAGAAATGCGGTCATTGTTTTCGGAGTTCCCCGAAGCAGCCGATAATACGTTACTTATTGCCGAACAGTGTGAAGTCAGTTTCGACACTGAAGCGAACTATATGCCGCGGTTCCCGACGCCTCCGGGCGAAGATGAAACCAGTTGGCTTATCAAGGAATTGAACAGAGGGCTGCACGCGAGGTACCCCAGTGGTATCCCGGCCCACGTGCAGAAGCAGGCCGACTACGAACTCGATGTCATTATCAATATGGGCTTCCCAGGGTATTTCCTGGTCGTAGCAGACTTTATCAACTGGGCAAAAGAGCAAGGTATACGCGTTGGCCCAGGACGCGGTTCGGGTGCAGGGTCTATGGTGGCCTTTGCGCTGCGTATTACCGAATTGGATCCGCTCGAGCACGGCCTTATTTTCGAACGGTTTCTGAACCCTGACCGTGTATCGATGCCAGACTTCGATGTGGACTTTGACGATCGTCGTCGCGGCGAAGTTATTGATTACGTCACAGAAAAATATGGTGACGAACGTGTGGCCATGATCGTGACATACGGAACCATTAAGACTAAGCAAGCGCTCAAAGACTCGGCCCGTGTCATGGGTAAGCCCTTTTCAATGGGCGAGCTGCTCACCAAGGCGCTTCCCCCAGCGGTCATGGCAAAAGATATTCCACTGAGTGATATCGAAGATCCCGAGGCAGCTCGGTATTCCGAGGCCGGCGAGTTTCGCGAACTGCTACAAACTGATCCAGAAACCCAAGAGGTTTTTGAAACCGCCAAAGGTATCGAAGGTCTGATCCGCCAGTGGGGCGTTCACGCCGCGGGCGTGATTATGTCTTCGGATCCTATCATCGACGTCATCCCGCTGATGCGACGGCTCGTTGATCGCCAAGTTATTACCCAGTTTGATTACCCGACAGCTGAGGCTCTCGGGCTCATCAAGATGGACTTTTTGGGGTTGCGTAACCTCACGGTGATTTCTGATGCGGTTGAAAATATTGAACTCAACCGCGACTTCATCCTGGATCTTGAATCTTTGGAACTTGATGATAAAGCTTCGTATGAGTTGCTGGCGCGAGGGGATACCCTCGGCGTTTTTCAACTTGACGGCGGACCTATGCGTTCATTGCTGAAACTGATGCGCCCCGACAACTACGAAGATATTTCTGCGACCCTAGCGCTGTATCGTCCGGGACCAATGGGTGCCAACTCCCACAACAACTATGCGCTGCGAAAAAATGGACTGCAAGAAGTTACACCGATCCACCCAGAGCTGGAAGAGCCTCTCAGCGAGATTCTCGGTGTAACCTACGGCCTGATTGTTTATCAGGAACAAGTTATGTCCATTGCACAAAAGGTGGCAGGTTATTCGCTGGGGCAAGCAGATATTCTGCGCCGTGCAATGGGTAAGAAGAAGAAATCTGAGCTGGATAAACAGTATGTGAGTTTCCAACAGGGCATGTTGGATAGTGGGTATTCACAAGAAGCAATTACCGCACTGTGGGATATTTTGCTGCCATTCTCGGACTACGCCTTTAACAAGGCGCACTCGGCGGCTTATGGATTGGTCTCATACTGGACTGCCTATTTGAAGGCGCACTATCCAGCTGAATATATGGCCGCCTTGTTGACTTCGGTCTCGCACGATAAAGACAAACTGGCGTTATATCTTAACGAATGTCGGCGCATGCACATTACTGTTCTGCCACCCGATATCAATGAGTCAACGCAGAACTTTACGCCTGTCGGTAAGGACATCCGTTTCGGTATGGGCGCTGTACGAAACGTCGGAGCTCACGTTGTTGCAGGTATGGTGAAAGCCCGTGAGGAGCAAGGAGCTTTCACGTCGTTTCAGGATTTCTTCAAGAAGGTGCCGCAAGAGGTCTGTAGTAAGCGAACCATTGAATCTATGATCAAAGCCGGAGGCTTCGACTCACTGGATTACAGCCGTCGCGCCCTGCTTGCTGTGCACGAGGAAGCGGTTGATTCTTCTGTTGTGCAGAAGCGACAGGAAGCGAACAACCAATTCGATTTCTTCTCGCTACTAGAAGAGGACGATAGCGCTATCGACACTGGATTCGGTGTGACCGTACCGGATCTGCCCGAATGGGATAAGAAAACAAAGTTGGCTTTTGAACGTGAGATGATCGGCCTGTATGTGTCTGATCACCCGCTGCAGGGGCTGGAGCAAGTCATAGAGCAGCACGCTGACCACAGCGTGAGTCAGGTGCTGGATGATGAAGGTCCCGCAGACGGTTCATTTGTGACGATTTCAGGGCTTATCACTTCCCTAGAGCGTCGCGTAGCCAAAACGTCAGGCAACCCCTATGCTCGGGCCGAAGTTGAAGATTTCGGTGCTTCCATCGATGTGATGTTCTTCGGTCGGGTGTATGAACCAATCTCTAGTGTGATTGCCGAAGACCTGGTGGTCTCAATCAAGGGGCGCGTCCAACGTCGTGACGACGGCTCGGTCGTCATCTCGGCTCAAGAGATGACGATTATTGATACCACAGATATGGGTGCTGGAGGTCCGCTGAACCTCACGATCCCTTCTTTCAAAGCCACCGAACCGCTCATCCGCCAGTTAGGTGATGTCTTGAGAGCACACTCAGGCACGACGGATGTGAATATTAAACTTGTTGGTAACCTGACGATGGAAATTATGCGGGTGGGACCACAATACAAGGTCTCACCCAATCCGGCGCTTTTTGGGGACCTGAAGGTACTGTTGGGGCCGGCCTGCTTGGAATAGCGTGAGGAAACGGAGTGCAGTGCGTCCGATGAAGTGAGCGGGCTTCACTATATGTAGTAGTAGTTTGGGTTGAATTGCAACTATATGTAGGACTAGAATTTCTGATAGACCTATGTCGTAGAGAGGCTTCCTTCCCCCACCATGCATTGTCCGTTTTGTCGACACGAAGAATCCCGAGTCGTTGATTCCCGCTCACTTGATGACGGGTCGGCGATTCGGCGTCGGCGTGAGTGCCGTTCGTGTGACAAACGGTTCACTACCATGGAGACGACATCTCTAAGCGTCATCAAACGTTCCGGCGTAGCCGAGGCGTTTGATCGTGCCAAAGTGGTCAACGGTGTGCGCAAAGCCTGTCAGGGCAGGCCGGTGGATAATGATGACCTGGCGAAACTGGCGCAGGAAGTTGAAGAAGCTATCCGAGCGACAGGTCACGCAGAAATTGACGCCCACGATGTTGGTCTTGCAATCCTAGGACCGCTGCGTCGTCTGGATAAGGTCGCGTATTTGCGGTTTGCGTCTGTATATCAGGATTTTGACAATCTTGACGACTTCGAAAAAGCCATCCACGACCTTCGGTCACGCCCTGAGGTACAAGAACCTCTGCAGGCGAAATTATTTACCCGCTAAAACTTCCGGTGGTGGACCTGGAAGGGGAAGCCAGGTCCACCACCGGTACACCTATTCTGCGACCGTGAGAACCTCTGCGCCGTCGTTCGTTACCACGATCGTGTGCTCAAACTGTGCACTGCGCTGTTTGTCTTTGGTCGTGACCGTCCAGCCGTCGTCCCAAAGATCCCAGGCAATACCACCAAGTGTGAGCATCGGCTCGATGGTGAAGACCATACCCGGTTGCATTACTTCATTGTGACGGGGAGCGGTATCGTAGTGCGGCACGATGAGTCCGGAATGGAATTCCTTGCCGACACCGTGACCGACAAAATCCTCAACAACGCCGTAGCCGAACCGTTTCGCATAGGTTTCGATCACTCGACCGATCACATTAATTTCGCGGCCAGGCTTTACCGCTTTGATCGCACGCTCCAGAGCTTTTTCAGTACGCTCCACGAGGAGGCGCGATTCTTCATCCACGTTGCCCACTAAAAAGGTTTTGTTGTGGTCTCCGTGATAGCCGTCTTTATAGACAGTGATATCGATATTGATAATATCGCCGTCTTCCAAGACCGTGTCATCTGGGATGCCGTGACAGATCACTTCGTTCAGAGAAGTGGTCATGGATTTGGGGAATTCTTTATAACCTAGGGTGGAGGGCCATGCGTCCTGGGCGATGATGAACTCATGGCCGATACGGTCAAGTTCGGCTGTCGTAATGCCAGGTTGGATGTACTGTTCCACCAGATTCATCGCCTCGGCTGCAAGACGTCCCGCAGCTCGGATCTGCTCGATGCCTGCAGCATCGTAAATATCACCGTGGAGGCCTTCAACCGCGTCCTTTTTGCCTACGTAGTCCGGCCGATCAATATGAGACGGGACTGGCAGTTGGGGAGCAATATAGCCTGGGGCGAGCCGTCCCTTGGGAGCCTTGGACCCGACTTCGGGTCGTGGCGGTGAATCAACCGGCAAATTGTGTGAGGCAGCCGAGCCAGGTTCAACTGTCTGGCGAGTATCGAGGTTGGGTGGTGTAAACGTCATGACTGTAGTCTATCTGGGCCCCGGGGTTATCTGGTATGAAAGTAGTATGACTGACGAAAAACGCTACTGGTACAACGTCAAGACCGGCGAAGTCGAAGACGGCCCGCAATCGATGGGCAAAGACCGTATTGGTCCCTTTGCTACTCGCGACGAAGCCGCCAATGCGCTGGCAACCTATGAACAACGCAACCGTTCCTGGGATGAAGAGGACGAAGACGACGATTGGGGATTGATCTAAAAGCTGTGATCCTCGTCCGGGAAATCTGACTTGAGGACGTCTTCGCGGTAGTTTTTTGCGGCGTCAGATAAAACCCTGCCGACATCCGCGTACTGCTTGACGAACGACGGAACACGCCCTTGATTCAAGCCAAAGGCGTCCTGCCAGACTAAGACCTGTCCGGTGGTGGCGTTGCCAGCACCGATCCCAATTGTTGGGATGGTTAGTGCTTCGTCGACGGCGGCTGCAACGTCGGCCGGAACCATTTCCATTAATAACATCACTGCACCGGCATCCTGGAGCGCTAGGGCTTCCTGGACCATATGTGTTGCAGCATCGTCCTGGCGTCCTTGGACCCGGTACCCACCGAGTACATGCTCGGATTGAGGAGTGAAACCAGTGTGAGCAACAACCGGGACTCCAGCAGCGGTAAGCGCTTGGATGTGGGGGACATACTCAATGCCACCTTCCATCTTAACCGCAGAGATTCCGGTTTCTTTCACGAGTCGAATGCCTGAGGCGACAGCTTGTTCAACGGACTCTTCGTAGGACCCAAACGGTAGATCGGCCAGCACCAATGCGCGTTCGGTACCGGCCACGACTGCTTTGGAGAACGTGATCATGTCGTCCATGGTCACGCCAAGTGTCGAGTTCTGACCTTGGACAACGTTGCCTAATGAGTCACCGATCAGCAGGGTTTCAATTCCGGCGTCGTCAAAAATTGCGGCGGTCATTGCGTCGTAACACGTGAGCATCGCAAACTTGCCGCCGGCCTCCTTGATTTGTTGGAAATGTACGGTGCGGTATCGGGCGGGGGTCTTTTTCAAAACTGAATACGGGGTATCAACCATGCCAATAGTCTAACGTCACATTGCTATCCTGGTAGGAGACCCAACAAATTGTCAGGACGAAAGTGACCTCGATACCATGGATCGCCAGCAAGAATATGTTTTACGCACTCTGGAAGACCGCGATGTACGGTTTATCCGGCTGTGGTTCACCGATGTCGTCGGAGCGCTGAAGTCTGTGGCATTGGCGCCAGCCGAAGTGGAATACGCGTTCTCCGAAGGACTCGGTTTCGACGGTTCGTCCATTGACGGATTCACCCGAATATTTGAATCGGATATGCTCCTGCAACCCGACCCCACGACATTTCAAATTTTGCCCTGGCGGGGGGACGAAGAACAAACATCCCGCATGTTTTGCGATGTGAAGATGCCCGACGGAGAACCCTCGATGGCAGACCCACGTCATGTATTACGCCGAACACTGGATCACGCCGCCGATATGGGATTCAGCTGCTATCTTCACCCCGAAATAGAGTTCTATTTGTTTAAAGCCGGTCAAAAGGATGATCAGGGAGCCCCTGTCCCGGTGGATCAAGCCGGTTATTTTGATCATGTTCCAGGCGGTGTCGCACAGGATTTTCGACGCGAAGCAGTGTCGATGCTTGAGGCCGTCGGGATTTCGGTGGAGTTTTCACACCACGAAGCTGGTTCGGGCCAAAATGAGATTGACCTACGTGCAACCGACGCCATGTCAACCGCCGATAACATCATGACGGCGCGAACCGTCATTAAGGAAGTGGCCACGCTACAGGACTTACACGCCACGTTTATGCCAAAACCCTTGGGAACACAGCCGGGTTCTGCATTGCACACGCACTTTTCGCTCTTCGAATCAGACTCAAATGCCTTCCACGAACCCGGTGCGGAATACCAACTGTCCACCACCGCACGCCGCTTCATCGCCGGTATCTTGAAATATTCTCCGGAGATCACCGCTGTGACGCACCAGTTCGTGAACTCCTATAAGCGCCTATGGGGTGGCCGCGAGGCGCCCTCCTATGTTTCCTGGGGCCATAATAACCGTTCGGCTCTGGTACGCATTCCACTGCATAAACCCAATAAGGCAGGCTCAGCACGTATTGAATACCGTGGCATCGATGCGGCAGCCAATCCGTATCTTGCATACGCACTGCTTATTTCTGCGGGGCTGAAAGGGATTGAAGAGGAATACGAACTTGATGAAGCTGCCGAGGATGACATCGGGGAACTCACGGCTCGCGAACGAATCCTCATGAGGCACGATTCGCTGCCGACCACGCTGCACGGCGCGCTGGGGGTCCTAGAAGAATCAGAATTTGTAGCCGATGTCCTGGGCGAAACGGTGTTCCAGTCTGTGTTGCGGACGAAACGGGCAGAGTGGGATGAATATCGTGTCAACGTGTCACCGTTTGAGATCCGTCGCTACATGGATGCGATATGAGTGTGAGTCAACTTCGGTTGCTCTCTACGGGACTCCGAGATGGCGCCCGAGCTGAGTCGCTGCTGCAATCTGCTGAGCTTGCAGACCAAGACCAAGAAAACCTCCTGAGCCAGTTGGCGGTCGCGCCGGACCCCGATCAGGCGTTATTGCTGCTCATCCGTTTACTCGAGCGAGATGTCTCGATTGGGAAACTGGTGGCCGATGGCCGGGCAAAGCCATTGCTGCGCTTACTTGGTGCTTCCGAGGCCCTCGGCGAGTTTCTGATCCGTCGGCCCGAACATATCGATATCTTCAGCAACCCCGATGCCGCATCCACGCCAGCAAGCGGGGGACTGGCGGACGATAGCGGCGAGTTAAAAGCCGCTGACGCACAGCTGCGCGCCGTCTTATTGCGTGCCGTTGGTGCTGACCCTGACGCCCAGCAGCCCGTTGCGAGCGTCACCGGAAAAGACGCTGCCGTTGTCTTGCGTACCGAGTATCGGCGTCAGCTGGTCGCCATCACGGTGCAAGATCTTATGTCAGCTGATCCCGTGACACTACAGCCCATTGTCTCGGTATGGCTCTCAGACCTTGCCACCGCCACCCTTGAAGCTGCCCTTGCCGTATCGCGGGCCGAAGCCCAAACGCGGCACGAGCACACGGACGATGTTGAGCTGACCGTTGTGGCCATGGGTAAATGTGGTGCCCGCGAACTGAATTACTTCTCAGACGTCGACGTCATCTTCGTGCACGATCTTGTCGAAGATTCCACGTTGTCTCCAGAAGCAGCGGCCGATATCGCTGTCGATCTGGCCGCTGGGATTTCCACGGTGATCACTCAGCCTGCACGCGAAGCTGGCCTGTGGGAAGTTGACACCAACCTGCGGCCTGAAGGACAGGACGGTGTCTTATCTCGGACTATTGCCTCGCATCTGGAGTACTACCAGCGCTGGGCCCACACCTGGGAATTCCAAGCACTGCTGAAAGCTCGACCCGTTGCAGGTGCGCTGCCCTTGGGCCAGCGCTACCTCGATGTCCTGGGACCGATGATCTGGCAGGCATCCACGCGGCCCGGCTTCGTCCGTCAAGTGCAGCGCATGCGTAATCGGGTTATTGACCACATCGACCACCAGCAACGTCAGCGTGAAATCAAGCTCGGCCCTGGCGGGCTTCGCGACGTCGAGTTTCCCGCACAGTTGTTGCAACTGGTGCACGGCAAAACCGATCCAGAACTGCGCGTTCGGGCCACAGAAGATGCGCTGGATGCGCTGCAAGCCAACAGCTATATCGGCCCGAGTGATGCCCAAGTCATGGCTAGCAACTATCGGTTCCTACGACTGATTGAACATCGCGTGCAGCTGGTACAACTGCGACGTACCCACATGATGCCCGATGATGAAGAAGAATTGCGAAGCCTGGCGCGCGGGGTTCGCCCCATGGACGGTGGTTGGCCTAAAGATTATCAACAACTCGTCAAGGCCTGGCAGGCCACCGTACGTTCCAACCGCACACTGTTTGAACGGATATTCTATCGCCCGTTGCTGCCGACAACCGCAGCACTCTCAACCGACGACGCACGGCTCACCCCTGAAGCAGCCACCGCGAGGTTGGCGGCACTGGGCTACCGTGACCCAACCGGCGCAGTCCGGCACATTGAATCACTCACCTCAGGAGTCTCCAGGCAAGCGAAACTGCAACGCCAAATTTTGCCGGCGATGCTGGGATGGTTAGCGTCGGGCCCCGACCCCGACGGTGGGCTGTTAGGTTTTCGGAAACTCAGCGAGTCGGTGGGCGGCTCGCACTGGTACCTCCACATGTTGCGCGACTCCTCGGCTGCCGGTGAGCGTCTAGCCCACGTGCTGTCCTCTTCGCGTTATATCGCCGATATGTTGGAGCACACCCCGCAGTCCGCAGCCTGGATGGACCGGGACCAAGACTTGATGCCGCTGAGCTTGGCTACGTTGCAAACCGAAATATCAGCTTTGCTGCGTCGTCATCCGCATCTGCCAGATGCAGCGCGCTACATTCGGCTGGTGCGCCGTCGTGAAGGACTGCGCATTAGCCTTGCCGACGCCTGCGGCCTCATTGAGCAGCAGCAGGTTTCGGAAGCCCTCGCAGCTGCCGACCAAGCGTCGGTTGAAGCTCTGCTAGATGTTGTCCATGACCACGTAGAACAAAAATGGGGCGGAGAGGCAGCGCCCGCGAATGTTGCGGTGATCGCTATGGGGCGCCAGGGAGGTTGCGAAGCCGGATATGGTTCCGATGTTGATGTGATGTTCGTGCACCAACCCGCACCAGGCGTTGCGCCGGCTGAAGCGACGCGCTTTAGCGTGGAAGTTGCCAAAGCCCTCATCAGCTTCATGAAGATGCCGACTCGGCCCCCAATTGTGTTGGAACCAATACTGGAAATCGACGCCGACCTACGCCCCGAAGGCCGCCGGGGTCCACTGGTGCGCTCACTTGATTCGTATAAGGCATACTTCGAACAGTGGGCGGATACCTGGGAAGTTCAGGCACTGCTGAAAGCACGCCCGTTGGCGGGCGCCCAATACCTGCTTGATGAATTCATGGAGTGGGCTGACTCAGTCCGGTATACCCACGGGCTCAACAGTGTCCAAGAACAGGCGATTCAACGTATGAAGGCACGGGTCGAGGCTGAACGCTTGCCGCGCGGCGCGGAACCTACACGACACATAAAACTTGGCCGAGGGGGACTGACTGACGTCGAGTGGCTTGCCCAGACGCTCCAGCTGAAATACACGCCTGACTATCCAGCATTGCGAACCACCAACACACTCGATGCTTTAGAAGCCGCTAAAGAGGCTGAGCTACTGGATGCTGAGGATGCCGATATTTTGATAGCGGCATGGAGCTTCGCTACCAGAATTCGTTCGGGAATTGTCATCTCGTCAGCGAAATCTTCTGACGTGCTGCCCACGAATCGGGAACAACTCGAAGCCCTGGCTCGCTGGACCGGCTATGACTCAGGTGAAGTCGGGGAATTCGAGGACGATTACCTGCGGATCACCCGACATGCTCGCGCCGTATTTGAACGTGTGTTCTACGGGATGTCGCCGAAGCGTTCCTCACGGTCACACGAAAGCTAGGCTCGCTGAATGACACAGCCCCAAAAGAACGGCCCTCCAACTCTGAGTTGAAGGGCCGCAGATTGCCGGTGTTTAACGGTGAATGATGTGATCCGACATCAATTGCAGAGCACGTTTCCGGTCCTCAAGTGGGCCAGCCATATTGGTGATTATGAGTTCGTCAGCGTTGACACGTGAGGCGAATTCATCCAACCAGTCACGCACGGTGTCTGGTGTACCGACCGCGGTCATTTCCAACATCTGCAGCACTTGCTGGCCCGGAGGCGAGTGAAGAAGCTGGTCGACGTCATCGTCTGTGAGCTTCCGGCCACGACCCAGCATGGTGCGGATACGTGCGCGCTTGGCGCTGTCCCACATTTCTTGGGCACGCTCTTCGGTATCGGCAACGACCACGTTGGCGGCCGCAATGAAATGGGGCTTTGGCAGGTCTTCGGACGGGGTGAACTCGGTACGATACATCGCCGCAGCCGATTCAAGCATCTGCGGTGCGAAGTGGGACGCAAAACTGTACGTCATACCCAGCTGAGCGGCCAATTGTGCACCGAAGTGCGAGGAACCCAGAATGATCAGTGGGACATTGGTGCCTGATCCGGGATACGCGTTGATCCCCGGGATGCGCGACTCGTCTTTGAGATAGCCTTGCAGTTCCAACACATCGGATGGGAAGCGCTCGGAAGATTGGTTGGTGCGGCGCAGTGCCATCAGGGTTTTCTGGTCGGTGCCGGGGGCCCGGCCCAACCCGAGGTCGATGCGGTCGCCGTAGAGCTCTTTGAGCGTACCGAATTGTTCGGCGATTATTAACGGTGCGTGGTTGGGAAGCATGATGCCGCCGGCCCCTAGGCGAATATTTGTAGTGTGCGCACCGATATGTGCCAACAAAACCGATGTGGCCGACGACGCGATAGTTTCCATGTTGTGGTGTTCTGCAAACCACAGACGGTGGAAACCAAGTTCGTCGGCCATCACGGCAAGTTCCGTGGATTCTTTCAGGGATTCAGCGATCGGTTGTCCATGACGGACGGTTGCCAAATCCAGGATGGACGCGGGATAGGGAGCAGTCAAAGTACCTCCAAAGTAGTGACGTCTAGAAGGTACAGCGCCCAGTGAGGCCTAGATTATTCCGCGAGGTCGCTGACCGTCACGGCTAACTGCAGGGCAGCTTCGGCGGCTTCTTGACCTTTGGACTCCGAAGAGTCGTCAAGTCCGGCGCGGTCTAGTGCCTGGGCGTCGTTGTCCACGGTGAGAATACCGAAACCCACAGGCTTTCCGGCGTCTAGTTGTACGCGGGTGAGTCCAGAGGTCACGGCATCAGCAACGAAATCAAAGTGCGGTGTATCGCCGCGAATAATGACCCCGAGACATACGACGGCGTCGTAGCCGTTGGCCAGTGCGGCTTGGGCGGCAAGTGGAATTTCGAAGGACCCGGCTACGGTGACGAGTTTATGGGCCGCCCCGGAAGCTTCGAGGGTGGCGCTGGCCCCGTCGATGAGACCATTCATGACGGTGGTATGCCATGATCCGGCGATGATGGCAATGCGGTATCCGGTGGCGTCAACTGCTAATTGGGGTGCTCCGTGTTTGGCCATGGTGTTCCTATTCTGCTGGGATGACGTGATCGAGTTTGGTGGCTTTGGTGGTCAGATAATCAGCGTTTTCGGGGTGTCGGCCGACCACCAGCCCGATGCGCTCAGTGACGTTAATGCCGTTGGCTTGAAGCTGATCGACCTTATCCGGGTTGTTAGTCAATAATTTGACGTTGTTGATGCCCAGACTGTCTAAAATCTCTGCTGCTGCAGTGTAGCTGCGGGCATCAACGGGCAGGCCAAGGTGTTCGTTCGCCTCGATCGTGTCCAAACCGGTGGATTGCAGCTGGTAGGCGCGGATCTTGTTGCCCAGCCCGATACCGCGTCCTTCTTGGCCGCGTAGGTAGATGACGATACCGCCGTGCGTACCGATATGTTCTAGCGCTGAATCGAGTTGTGCCCCGCATTCGCATTTCAGCGAACCGAAAGCTTCACCGGTGAGGCACTCAGAATGTACGCGGACAACGGTGGGCTGATCGGTGGCCAACACCGTATCTGGACCGATAAGCGCCAGGTGTTCGACCCCGGCTTTGCGGTCGCGGTAAACCTTCATGGTCAATGGGCCGAAGCTGGTGGGGACGAGTGCTTCGGCACGCTGCGAGACGTGCCGGTGGATAACCTCTGACGGCGCAGTCTCCGGATGGTTTTGGTTCAGGTAGGCGGCCAACGCTTCGATAGTGATCACCGGGATATCATGTTCGGCTCCCAGGTCGACAAGGCCGGGTAAACGCATCATGTCGCCGTCGTCGGCAACAATTTCTGCGATCACACCGACCGGTGACAGCCCGGCCAGCTGCATGAGTTCGACAGCGGCTTCGGTGTGGCCAGGACGCTGCCGGACACCACCGGAGACGGCGCGCAGCGGCAGAATATGGCCGGGACGATTCAGGTCACTGGGGACAGTGTCGGGGGAAGCCAACAGGTTCACGGTGTGAGAACGATCGGCAGCCGAGATGCCTGTGGTGACCCCTTCGGCTGCATCAACGGTCACCGTGTAGGCGGTTTGGCGCACATCTTGGTTTTGAGAGACCATCATGGGCAGTTCTAGTCGGTCGGCAATTCCATCCGACATTGGCGCACATAATAGTCCCGAGGAGTACTCGACCATGAAGGCAATTGTTTCGGTGGTGGCGAGTTCGGCGGAAATGATCAGGTCACCCTCGTTTTCGCGGTCCTCGTCGTCTGCGACGATAACCGGTTGACCTGCCGCGATGACATCGATGGCTTGCTGAATGGTGGCGAGTTTCATTTTTCCTCTTTGGTGTTGAACTGGAGCATACGGGCGACATGGCGGGCAAGGATGTCGGTTTCCAAATTGACCACATCCCCAATCTCGGTTATGCCCAGCGTGGTCGCTTCAAGTGTTTCGGGGATGAGAAAGATATCGAACCAGTGCTGTGATGATTCGGGTTCGGTGACTTCGGCAACCGTCAGCGAGATACCGTTGACTGTGATGGATCCCTGGTCGATTAGATACGGTGCTAACCGTTCGGGCAGACTGATACGCATGCGGGTCCACTGTTCTCCGGGTTCGATCTCGCTGACCGTGGCGGTGGATTCCACATGCCCCTGCACAATGTGGCCCCCGAAGCGGTCGGCTGCCCCCATGGCAGGTTCCACATTGACTTTGTCTCCGGTGGTCTTTGTGCCCAGCGAGGTCAGCCGAAGAGTTTGGACCATCACGTCTGCGGTAAAACTGTGGTCGGTAAACTCTGTAACCGTCAGACAAACACCGTCGATGGCTATCGAATCACCACGCCGCACATCGATGAGCACACTAGGGGCGTGAATGGTGAGTGCCAACGTGTCGGGGGAGGTCTCGGTGATCGCGGTTATGTCACCGCGGGTTTGGATAATGCCGGTAAACACTAGTGATCCTTACGCAGGGTGGAAACGGTATCTGCCTCAAGTCGATGAATACTTGAGAAGGTCAATTTATGGGCGTCGGTGAGGGTTGGAACACCCAGCTCACCGACGGCTTGATGGGGCCCGCCCAGCAGTAGTGGCGCAGTGTAGATCAACAGTTCATTGGCCAACTGCTCAGCTAAGACTGCCGTGGTGAATCGGGGACCGGCTTCAAGTAACACTCGTGGTGCCCCATCCACATACTCGGCCAGGGCCGTCAACTGGCTGCCGAGGTCTCGTCCTGAAAATTGCGGTGCACGATCAAATCCTCGCCAGGCCAATGCGGGATGCTGGTGGATTGCCGCATTGTTATCGACATCGCTGGTACCGAAGATTACCGGTAGCGGTTGGTCTTGGGGCGCCACCAGGAGGTCTCCATGCTCATCGCGTGCCGTCAGAGCCGGATTGTCTGCGGCTACGGTGGCGCTAGTGGTCACGACAATATCTGCCAACGCGCGCTGCAGATGTACGTGACGACGTGCCTTGGCACCGGTGATCCACTGACTGGAGCCGTCAGCGGCCGCAAGCCGACCGTCTAACGACTGGGCCCATTTCGCAATGACCCGGCCGCGGGTTTGCTCGGTGCGTTGATGCCAGCCACGCAACAGTCGGGCCGTGGCTTCGGACTCCACCCCGCCGACGACTCGGTGACCACGGGCGAATAATTCGGTTGCACCACCCGATGAATGTTGGCCAAGATCGGGCTGCCCATACACGATGGTGCCAATACCGGACGTATGGAGGGCCACAACACAAGGTGGTGTAGTGCCGGTATGGTTACACGGTTCTAGCGTGACGACGGCGGTGAGGGCCACTGGATTGAGCTGCGGATCCAGGTTTTTGAGTGCCGCCACTTCGGCATGGTCTGATCCGGATCCGGCGTGATAGCCCTCGGCAACAATGGAACCGGCCCCATCGATGATCACACAGCCCACTTGGGGATTAATATCATCTGATGGCCCGCGTTGTGCAAGCGTGATAGCACGCTGCATCGCAGAAGAAAGCTGGGTGTGAGATAACATCCGGCGTCTGACTCCTTGATACAGGTGCGCCGGGAATTGCTGCTAACAGTCGTAGCAGCGCGTTCCTCTCATCCGGACTAAAGCTTTACGCCTATCACCGTCGGTACCAGAATTTCACTGGATCAACCCCGCGGGCGCGGGGGTCGCGGACTTTTACCGCCGGTTCGGATTCTCACCGACCCCGGAACACAACAACTACTGTACACCGAGTCCCTCACATTCGGCAGTTTTCAGCTTCATCTAGGTTAACCATTGAGATTCTCAAGCAATGACACGGTGTCGCTCGGGGTCAAGACGGTCGCCGGGTGTGGTCCTGCTGCTGCTAACCTAGAGCGCAAAACTTCTTGCGCGTCATCATCGATAGGCAATCCACCGCCAGCTGCAACGACAGCGTTACCAGAACTACGGTGCACCAGTGTGGACGCATCAGCCAACGTCCAGGCCCCTTGAAATTCTCGAGCCACGGTGTGCAGGGCGCGAGCCTGTGCAGTAAAGAACTGTAGGCCGTCTTCGTCCTCGCCAATATTCACCAGGAGTACGCCCTGGGGAGCCAACCGGTCTATGAGCTCACGGTAGAAGTCCTCGCCGGTCAGATGCGCAGCCGTATCTCCGCCGGTGAAAATATCAACGACGACAGCATCAAAATAATGCATTTCCATTGCTTGGACCTGGGCGCGGGCATCGCCGGTCACTACATCCAGATGCGTTCCTTCGGGCAGTGGCAACTCGTCGACTACTAGCGGGATGAGCCGAGGGTCGAGTTCGACGACGGTTTGGTGAGAGCCTGGACGGGTGGCTTGAATATACCGGGGGAGTGTCAGGGCACCGGCGCCCAGATGCAATACCTTGATCGGTTGCGTAGCTGGCCAACAGACGTCGATTACATTGGCGATGCGGTGGAGATATTCGAAACGGATCACACTGGGATCGACTAAGTCCACGTGCGATTGAACGTCGCCATCGAGTTCTAAGATCCACCCGTCGTCGAATCCAGCGGGGATAATTTTTGCGTGCTCGGAGAAAGTACTCATGATCTTCTAGCGTAGACGCAATGCGGATACATAAAACAAAGTCCCCGGCCACACGTGCCGAGTTTGGCAGTTGCGGACCGGGGACCCTGGATTGCTGTGGTCGCCTGAGGGATCAGACTGAGTAGTACAGCTCAAATTCCATTGGTGAAACCATGGCCTGCATCGGTGCGATTTCCGTTTCGCGTTTGAGCTGGATCCAGGTTTCTACGAGGTCCTCAGTGAACACATCGCCGGCCAGCAAGAACTCGTGATCTTCTTCCAGGGCGTCAATGGCTTCTTCTAACGTGCGTGGAGCCTGCTGAATATTCTGGGCCTCTTCTGGCGGCAATTCATAGAGATCTTTATCGATCGGCTCTGCAGGCTCGATACGATTTCGAATACCGTCCAGGCCGGCCATCAGCTGGGCAGCAAATCCGAGATACGGGTTACCGGAGGGGTCCGGTGCACGGAATTCCAGGCGCTTGGCTTTCGGGTTCGCTCCGGTCACCGGAATGCGTACCGCAGCTGAACGGTTGCCCTGGGAATACAACATGTTGACCGGCGCTTCGAAGCCTTTGACCAGGCGCTTATAAGAGTTCACTGTCGGGTTCGTAAACGCCAAGACAGCGGAAGCGTGCTTCAGTAGACCACCGATGTACCACCGTGCGGTATCGGAGAGGTTTGCGTAGCCAGTTTCGTCGTAGAACAGTGGCTCTCCGTCCATCCACAGTGACTGGTGACAGTGCATACCTGAACCGCCATCACCAAACACGGGTTTTGGCATAAAGGTTGCTGTCTTGCCAGCCTGTTCTGCAGCGCCCTTGACGATGTATTTGAAAAGTTGGACATCGTCGGCAGCTCGCATTAGTGTGTCGAAGCGATAGTTGATCTCGCCCTGGCCACCTGCACCGACTTCGTGGTGTGAGCGCTCGACCTCAAGTCCAACCTGGCCCAAGAGCAGCGAGATATCATCGCGCAGGTCTGCGTGTTTATCAACCGGGGCTACCGGGAAGTAGCCTTTCATGGTCCGGTTACGGTGACCAAGGTTGCCGCCCTCGATTTCCTTTCCGTCGTTCCAGAAAGCTTCGTCAGAATCTACGGAAGCGAAAGAACGATTTGGCAAATGAGTTTCGAATCGGACATCGTCGAAAATGTAAAACTCTGCTTCTGCTGCGAAGATAGCAGTGTCTGCAATACCGGTAGAAGCCACGTAGTCTTCGGCGCGCTGGGCTACCGACCGTGGGTCACGCACGTAAGCTTCGCCGGTGCGTGGCGACAGGATAGAAAAGGACATGCACAGGGTCTTGTGCTTACGGAAAGGGTCGACAAAAGCAGTACCAACATCTGGAATCAATTGCAGATCCGAGTCGGCAATACCGGCGAAACCCGGAATGGAAGAACCATCGAAGAGCTGCCCGATGGTGAAGAAGTCATCGTCTACGGATTCAGCAGGAACGTTGAAGTGGTGCTGGCCGCCCAGCATGTCGGTGAACCGGATATCTACAAAGACGACGTCCTTGTCCTGAATATAGGATAAAACTTCTTCGGGTGAGGTGAACATTGTCACTCCATTCATTGTGTATAAGTTGGTACAAGCTTAACGATTTTTCAGATCACATTGAAGTTCTGAGTCTCCAGAACGCGAGAATGCGGTGCAATAGACATTCTTAAAACAGCCAATACTCCGGGCTCTCAGCAAAGCCACTAAGCTAGAGATGATGAGCAACGCACAAAATTCTTCTCACCAGCCACGCTGGGCTGGCCAATTTCTCGGTCTACCTGAGTCAGGACCAGCCTCGATGGCTTCGTATCCGCGTCGCATCGGTGCGGTTTTCATTGATTGGTTTGTGGCCAGTGGTATTGGCATGATCATTGAGCCTGACAATCAATGGGTTGTACTGGCTACGTTCTTATTCTTACATTTCGTCCTACTGTGGCTATTCGGGACGACTCTGGGTAAAAGGGTGTTTAGAATCCAAGTGGTACAGCTGGGCGGAGCTCCTATTAAGCTTTATCAGGCAGCGATTCGGGCGATTTTACTGTGCTTGGTCATTCCGGTCTTGGTTATCGATGGGGATAGTCGTGGCCTTCATGAAAAACTGGCCGGCACCGTAGAGATTCATATGTAATCTCACGACACCGGCCAGCTGAATAAATCAGGGGTTTAGCGACCGCGCATAGCTTTGCGGTCAGGACGCATTCGGTTCGGGTCAATGCCCTTCGGGATGCCCAAGTTGTTTACAGGCATGGACGAGATGCGCTGTTCAACGGCGCGAACTTCGTGACGGTTGAGCGTCTTCTTCATCCGCTTGATCGTTGACTTCACCTCGTGCAGCTCTACTTCGTTGGGACCGTGGCCAACCTGGATCGTGCGGATCTCAACGTTCGGCAAGAACCGCTCGAGGTGCTTGCGTTGTTTCTCCGCCAGCTTTTTGGCACGGTTATAGTCACCATCCGCCACCAGGACAACACCGGCTTTACCGATAGCACGAAATACTGTCTCCTGGGTGCGAGGGTTAACGGCAACAGGGTCATCCTCAACGACCCAGCCGCGACCCAGCTGCGATAACGTAGCACCAGCAGCACCGGGCCTACCCTCAATCTGGGCAAAGGCCGCTTTCTCCGCCTTCTTATTCATAATGATGATCGCTGCCAGTAGACCAAGCGGAATGAACATCAGCGTCCACAGCACTGGAGAACCAGTGAGTAAGCCGATGACGAGACCGATCACCAGGGCAGCGACAAACGCGCCAACCATCCACCAGACAATCGATGGATCAAACTTCCGCGTCATTTTAAAGACGTCGGCGATTTGTTTGAAGAAGCCTTGCTTATTAGCCTTCTTGGCTTTCTTCGCTTCTTTCGCCTCAATTTTCTCAGTCTTACGACGAGCCTTCTGCTCAGCCTTAACGGTTTTGAGGTCCTTTTTGGGCGCTTGAGCTGCGCCGGAAGATTTTTGTTCAGCCATGATAAACCTATTCTAGCCCTAACCCCTGTGGACAACTTAATTTGACCTTTGTATTTTCGGGCATGATAGAGCCTACCTGTCCGAGGAGATAAACCGTGAATTCGACCACAGATAGAGAATCGGATTTGCTCAGCACCCGAATAGCAGCAAAATTCGCGCCACCGCAGTTGCTCGCAATTGACGACTGGCGCCTTATTCGGCACCTGGGTAGCGGTTCAACTGCACATGTATGGCTCTTGCATAACGAATTGCGTTCCCAGTATGTCGCTTGCAAAACTCCCAAAACGCACCTGGACGCTGCTGCACTTTCGCAAGAAGCGCAGTTGGCCGGGGGGCTGTTCCACGAAAACTTGGTCGCGCGAAGCGAACTATCCCCGAGTTTGAGCCTCGCAGAGACTACTTTTTGGGAATTTCTAGCTGGCGGATCATTATCTAACCTTGTTGCATCAACCGGTGTTTTGAGTCTTGCAAACACGGTGACGGTACTGTGGCCAATGCTCCAGGTTGCCCAGTATTTACATAGTCAGCAGATCGTCCACGGGGACATCTCACCGCGAAACATTCTCTTTGACCTGACCGGAAGGCCGGTACTTATTGATCTCGGAGCAGCCAGGGCGACGGCACATTCTTCTACTCTGACCGGAACACCGGGTTTTGTGGCGCCAGAATTGGTTCACCCGACCGGTCAGATTGAAGGGTTAGGCGCAGCGGCCGATGTTTATTCGCTTGGAGCCATTGGCTGGTTCTGTCTGACAGGTATGATGCCCGGCCCAACGCATGCAAGGGTTCCCCTTGTGACACTCAACCCTGACTTAGGTGCGGACACCATCGAGCTGTTGGAAGCATCACTGTCAGAACAGCCGGCGCTGCGACCGAGCTTGAGCCAACTAATGGGCGCTGTCCCATACTGGGCAAAGCCAGAACCCGTGGATTTGTTTCCGGCCGTGGGCGAGGAATACGAGCTCCTTTTACCCACGAGAAAGCCCTTGGCTGCGCAGACACCAAAACGTCGCACGCGAAAACAAAGCCGTCAGTCGCCGGCAAAGCTAAGGTCAAAAGGTAAAGCGGTACGGTGCCCCAGTGCGTCCCGTCGGCGAATAGTCTTGGGACTTAGCACCCTAGCGTTAGCCGGGGGAGTGGCGGTAACTGCCACCTATGGAAATCCGGGAGCTGAACAACTAGCAGTAGGCTCGCAGGCGGATGAGCAAACCAAAACTACTCAAGAAGTCGACTTCCAAGCAATCATTGATTCGTTGGCTAAAGCACGTAGCACTGCATGGAAAGAAGCGGATCCCTCACTAAGTGACACCTATGCAGTAGCTGATTCAAAGATCCTGACTGACGATCGTGCGGTTTTGGAATCGCTCGATTCAGCGGGGCACACTTTGGACGGTATACGGATGCGAGCGGTAGTTCGTGCCGTCGAGCATATAGATGAGCATGCACTCGTTACCGTTGAATGGCGCACGGGTCGTTATGCTCAACGGGATGCTTCTGGAGAAATGGTTGAAGAATTCCAGCCGCAAACAGAGACCATAGACATGACCTTGCAGGAGACCGCTGAGGGGTGGAAGCTCGCAGACGTAGCAGTACGGAGCTGAGTAATCGTTTCACGGCTATTGTGTTCTCTGGATTGACTGCCACAAAACGCCGTCAGACCTGGCTTTTGAAAACAAAAAACCGCAGAGCGAACTCTGCGGTTTTTTCAATGGAGCGTGCATTACATGTCGAAGCGCCAAAGTGTTGCTACAAGTGCGGCAATGACTGCCGTGCCACCAGTAGCATGTGCCAAGCCCGTAGAGATCTCCTGACCTCGGTTGATTTTACGACGGCCTAGAAGAGCTGTAGTAAAGACCATAAGGCCCAAGAGCAGTTTGATCGTGAGCTTAATACGTTGTGCAGGATCCCCAATGCCGTTCATCTCAGCGAGTCCGAAGAGGACCACGCCCGAGATGATCATGAAGATTGCTCCGTACCACTGTGATGTAGTAACGGTTGGTTTTTTGAAGTTGGCTAACCAACCCCCAACAATCGCTGCCATTGACAGGATATGGACTGCGATGAAGATCGTATTGACGATAGTCATAAAATTACTGGCGTTCCTTTCAGAGGCCTAGTTGGCCACCGAACTCACCGGTTTCGAGACGGTTCTTCAGCGTAGTCATAAACCGACCGGCGTCTGCTCCGTCTACGATGCGGTGATCGTAGGTGAGTGAGAGATACATCATATGACGGATAGCAATGGAATCATTGCCGTCGGCATCAGCCATGACCACTGGGCGTTTCACAATATTTCCTGGCCCCAAAATCGCTACCTGCGGCTGGTTGATCACCGGTGTATCAAACAGTGCACCAAATGAGCCGAGGTTAGTGATCGAGAATGTACCACCGGACAGTTCGTCAGGTTTGACTTGGTTATCACGGGTACGCAGTGCAACATCTGAAATGGAACTGGCAATGCCAGCCAGATTGAGGTTGCCTGCGTTCTTGATGACTGGCACCAGGAGACCGCGCTCAGTGTCTACCGCAATACCGATATCTTCAGTGTTGTGGTAGGTAATCTCTTGCGTTTCAGTGTTGTACTGAGCATTCAGAGCTGGGTGAGCACGGAGTGCCTCAGTGGTGGCTTGAGTAATGAACGCAAGGAATGTGAGGTTAGCGCCGTTCTCAGCTTTGAACCGCTCTTTGACCTGATTACGAAGGTTGACGATTCGAGTCATATCGATTTCGTGAACCTGTGTCAGCTGTGCAGAGGTATCCAGCGATTCGACCATACGATCAGCGATGACACGACGGATGCGGGACGCTTTTTCAGTGGTGCCACGTTTGGACGGATCGATTGAAGAAGCCGGGTCTTTCGGTGCCGGACGCGAGGTCTGCTGTGAGGCGACAGGTCCAGATGCTGGAGCTGCTGCCTTTTCGCTCTTAGACTCGTACTCTTTTGCTGCTGCAGCAGCGAGCACGTCTTGCTTGCGGATGCGACCGCCCACACCAGTACCGGTGACCTGGTCTAGATCGACATCTTGTTCACGCGCTAGACGACGAACCAACGGAGTGACGTATCCGTCACCACGTGGAGTTTCATCGGGCGAACTTGGTGTCTCTTCTGCAGCTGGTGCAGGAGTTGGTGCTGGAGCAGGCTCAGGTTCTGGAGCTGCCTCAGGTTCTGGGGTTGGCTCGGGCTTTTCCTCAACGGGCTTTGACTCGGAAGCTTCCTGCGCCGGTGCCGGGGCTGGAGCTTCTTCAGCAGGTGCGGAGTCTGAAGATCCAACGAGGGCTAGGACTTGGCCTACCTCGATGTCTTCGTCTTCCTGAACCTTGATTTCTAGTACGGTACCGGCCACAGGGGATGGGATCTCGGTATCGACTTTGTCTGTCGAGATTTCCACGATTGGTTCGTCGACCTCAATGGTATCGCCGACTTCTTTTAGCCAACGGGTAACGGTACCTTCAGTAACCGATTCGCCCAATTCTGGCAGGGTGACTTCTTGGGCATCAGCAGATGCTGAAGCTGGTGCCTCTTCCTGCGCGGCTGGCTCTGGTGTCTCGGCGGTCTCTTCAGCCGGTTCGGCAGCTTCTTCTGGTTCTTCTTCGGCAGGCGCATCTTCTCCAGCGGAGTCATCCGCGGGGGCATCAGCTGCAGACTCACCTTCGTCGCCAACGACTGCTAAGCCTTGGCCGACCTCGATGTCTTCGTCTTCCTGAACGAGAATTTCTAGGACTGTTCCAGCGACAGGGGATGGAATTTCGGTGTCGACTTTGTCTGTCGAGATTTCCACGATTGGTTCGTCGACCTCAATGGTGTCGCCGACTTCTTTTAGCCAACGGGTAACGGTACCTTCAGTAACCGATTCGCCCAGTTCTGGCAGAGTAATGGTTTCAGACATTACGTCCGGTTTCCTCTCTATTCCTCTTCGAATGCTCACACGTTCAGTGCTATAAGCACAGGTGGCAAAACCACCATGGTGGACTAGGCGTGCAACGGGAATCCGTTGAGTATCATTGCTGCTTCACCCAGGGATTCGTTCTGTGTTGGGTGTGCGTGGATGAAGTGGGCGACATCCTCTGGGTATGCCTCCCAGTTGACGATCAGCTGTGCTTCACCAATCTGTTCTGAAATTCGGTCACCGATTGCGTGCACGCCGACGATTGGACCATGTTTCTGTCGAATCATCTTTACAATACCGCTGGTACCGATGATTGTGGATTTACCGTTTCCGGCGAGGTTGTACTCGACGGTTTCAACATTATCGGAACCGAATTCTTCCTGTGCGACTGGTTCAGTCATGCCAACAGAAATAATTTCTGGTGTCGTGAACGTCACTCCAGGAATATTGCGGTCCTCGACCTTCAAGGGGTTATTACCCATGATCTCTTCGATCACAAAGTGGCCGTGCTGATAACCGCGGTGTGCCAGCTGTTTGCCTTTCACAATGTCACCGATTGCGTAAATATCGCCTACACCGGTGTGTAGGCGATCGTTTGTGGCAACGTGTGCGCCGTCCATCGGAATGTTGACGTCTTCGTAGCCCATGTTTTCGGTGTTTGCTTTGCGTCCGGTGGCCACCAAGCAAATGTCGGCTTCGAACTCTTTCCCATCGGCCAAGGTGACCTTGACACCGTCTGAGGTTTCTTCGACTTTCTCAAAGAAGACGCCGAGATTTGACTTGATACCGGCCTTACGGAAGTTGCGTGTTAGTTGCTTGATAATAGCAGGGTCCTCGTTTGGAACGAGTGTGTCCAAGCCTTCGATGATGGTCACATCCATACCGTAAGAGTTCCATGCAGAAGCAAACTCCGAACCGATGACACCGCCACCCAGCACGATTGCAGATTTTGGAGTGTAGTCCAACTGCAGTGCTTCGGTGGATGTGAGAATCTTATCGGAGATCGTGAGGCCCATGGTGTTGGAAACAGAACCGGAAGCGAGGATGATGTGTTTACCGGTGTAGACGGTGCCATCAACATCGATCTGGTTTTCAGACACCAGGCGACCATTGCCTGAAATTGTGGTCACCTTCCGCATTTTCAGTAGTCCCTGAAGACCTTTGAATTTGCCATCAACGATTTTGTCTTTGTAATCACGGACAGCTGCCATGTCGATCGACTCGAAGGTCGCCTTGACGCCGAATTTCTCGGAAGCGCGTGCTGAGTCGGCAACTTCTGCAGCGTGTAAATAAGCTTTCGTCGGGATACAACCGTAGTGGAGGCATACGCCTCCAAGCTTGTCCCGTTCAATAATTCCTACGGATAGTCCGTGGTGTGATGCACGTATTGCTGCAGCATATCCGGCGGAGCCACCGCCGAGAATTAGTACGTCGAATTCTGTAGCGGTTTCAGTCACGATCGATGCTCCTCATCTTTGCGGAGGTTTGCCCCGCAATCGTCCTCGTAAATGGTTTCCAACCACGCGTCCGCTCTACTGTGTTTCCTGGAGTTACCAGGTCAGTATCTGGACACTTCCTATTAACTGTATAACTTCCTGCGGCAGTTGTTCCATAACCTGTACCACGTTAACACTTTTGCATTTGAAGGACGCATCAAAAAATCGGATTTAAGTGGTGTATATCGCTAAATTGGGCCGCCCTTCACGGACGGCCCAATTCGCTACTTCGTTTCTTTACTTACTTTCCCGGTTGCTCACAAATTCAATGAGCGTCCGGACCATGACCCCCGTGGCGTGTTTTCCTGTGTAGCCGCGTGGACTGGATTCGTTGAAAGCTGGCCCGGCGATATCGAGATGGGCCCAAGGTGTCTCACCCACAAAGTCACGCAAGAACGCGGCGGCGCCCTGCATGCCGCCGAAGCGTTCACCGGTGTTTTTCATGTCAGCTACATTCGAGTCGAAGCCGCCGCGGGCTTCTTCTGGTATGGGTAACTCGACGATGATCTCACCAGTTGTCGAAGCAGCGTTGCTGAGTTCTTTACGCACGTCTTCGCGACCCATGAGACCTGTTGTGCGCACGCCCAGCGCAACCATTGCTGCACCCGTCAGCGTTGCGATGTCGATTACAACGTCGGGCTCTTCTTCGGTTGCCGCTATCAGAGCATCAGCCAGAACAAGACGTCCTTCTGCGTCGGTGTTCATCACTTCGACGGTCTTACCGCCGCGCATCGTGATGATGTCTGAAGGTTTGATACTGGTGGCCGAAGGCATATTCTCGGCCATAGCTAACCAACCGGTGACTTGAACATTCAGGCCGAGCTCCGCAACTGCGTGCACAACGGCTCCGACCGTGGCAGCGCCGGCCATATCCATTTTCATGGTTTCCATAGAGCCGGCTGGCTTCAACGAGATACCACCGCTGTCAAAGGTGATTCCTTTTCCAACCAGTGAAATATGGCCCTTGGCATTGTCAGGAGTGTAGTCGAGTTTTACCAACCGAGGCGGGTTAGCTGAACCCTGCCCGACGCCAAGCAGGCCTCCAAAGCCGCCTTCTGCGAGCGCTTCTTCGTCGTAAATCGTTGCTGTGACCTTGGAGTTGGCAACCAGGGCGTCGATTTCTTCAGCGAATGTGCCCGGAAATAGATGTGATGGGGCGGTGTTGACCAGGTCTCGCGTCACGAAGGTAGCCCGCGCTACAACTGCTGCGCGTCGTACAAGTTCATCAGCATCGGCAATACTGGTCACAAATGTTAAGAACAGATTTTCGACATCGTCATCCGACTCATCCGTTGTTTTATACCCGGCGAATGAATAGGTGCCCAGAACTGAACCCTCGGCGACGGCGGTGAGATGTGCTGCGCTTTCGGCTGGCAACGCGACAGTGATATCGGTGATGCCGGACATTTTTGCAGTGGCTGCCCCGGCAGCGCGACGTAGGGCTTCGGCAGAGATATTTCCGGGAGTGGAATTATCTAAGGTAGGGCTGCCCTGGGCTGGCGACTCGGTGGAGCCGAGGCCTGTAAGTACAACAAGTTTGGCCTCGAATTGTGTGGCAGCACCCGCGACGCGTGTCACTTCGTCTGCCTTACCTTTAACACCAAGTGTCTCGAGTTGGTCTTGCAATGCAGCAACGGCCGTCTCATCAAGACCGGGGGCTACGAGGGCAGGGCCTTCGTCCGTGGACTGAACGCCGAGCACGAGTGCTTCGGTGGATTCAACAGCGTTGGTCGTTGTCAGTTGGGCGGTGAATTCCGCAATGAAATCAGTGGTAGCGGCATTTTGAGCCACGAAATCACGTCCTTTGGGTATGTGGCGGAATAGAATTGATTGGCTTCTCCATCATAACGATGGAGAAGAACATCGGTGAAGGAATAAGCCAACGGTGCTTAGTGTTTTGTTAACCAACATCTTGTGCAGCTTTAGTGCTAGCCGAAAGTGAGGAGCTTGCATGCTCGATCCGACTGATCTGATTCGTATGTCTTCATCTGCGAGACAACTGTTATCGGGGAAGGCGTCGTCCGATCAGGCCACTGAGGGAGACCCTGCCATCCATGGCCTGGATATGTTGGTGGTATTTTCCGGTTATCTTGATGCCGGCAGTGTCTCAACGCAACTGGAGAATGCTTTATTGGAACGGCTGGATCACCAGCGGATAGCGACATTCGATACGGATCAGCTACTCGACTATCGTGCGCGGCGGCCTCAGTTACGCTTCGACGGACGTCAGTTTTTTGACTACGAGGCCCCAGAACTCGAATTGCATCTTCTGAAAGATCAGATGCAGAAACCATTTCTGTTACTCAGCGGCCCAGAACCGGATTACCAATGGGACCGCTTTGTTGCTGCCGTGATGTTGCTCATTGAGCAGTTAGACGTTTCGCTCGTAAGCCTGGTGGATGCCATACCGTTGCCGGTCCCACACACCCGGCCGTTGGGCGTTACTACCCACGGCAACGCCGAAGAACTGTTGGAGGGGCTCGCGACGTGGTCTCCGAAGGGACGCATTGCCGCTGGTGCAGCACAGCTGTTGGAATTGCGTGTTGCTGAAGCTGGACGAAAAGTCAGCGGTTACACCCTACATGTGCCGCACTACCTAGCTGATGCAACCTACCCTCAAGCTGCTGTCGCGTCATTGGAATATGTAGGCGCAGCTATGGAACTGATGTTGCCCAGTGAAGAATTGCGTGAATCTGGCCGAGACGTGGAGCAACAAATTTCAGCACAGGTACAGAACCGACCGGAGATCGCGTCCATGTTGCAGCGGCTGGAAGAGCGGTACGACGAATACGCAGAGGAACACCAAACACGGTCACTCTTGCTAAATCGGGATCAAGATATGCCGGATGCCGATGAGATCGGCTCGGCAGTGGAGTCCTACCTGAGCCATCATGTGCAACAGGATGACGCTGGACTCGACGCAGATGAGCGAGTTGCTCTGGAATACACGGGTACCGTTGGCAAAAAGAAGTCCAGTGAAGACCCCATGCGACCTTCACGTGCCGAGGTTGAACCCGGGTCGATCTGGTTTATCGTTGACGGACCAGATGATGAAGACGATGAAGGCACTGCCCCGAACGAAACGGATCCTGACGCCGAGTAGACCATAGGGCCTTACTGCCAGAAGTTTCAATCAAGAGTTATCCACAATTGTCCTTACCGGCCCCCCGGAAAGGACAATTGTCTTTCATGCTGGATTCATGACGCAAAAGAATCAGCATACAGATACCAGCGGCCCCCAAAATTTCGAAGCACCTCAGCTTTATACATTTCCGAGCATTACTAGTGAACAAAATCCTGCTGACGGTCGGCTCAAAATTAGCTCCCCTGAGGATGTTTTGGCTTATATTCAGTGCACTCTTGGTTTTGCCGCCAAGAATTCGTTGGTAGTGGTGGCCTTTGCGGGAAGACAACTCTCCACGGTAGTGCGTTGCGATTTGCCGCAACCTATTCAACAGATGGTGCGCTCAGATACCCCAGAATGCGTGACGTATATGGATTTCGGGCTGACTGAATCGCAAGAGCTACAGCTAATCGACGTTGGGCGCTATATTGGGCAGCTCATGGCCAGTGAATCCACGACCACATCCTGCCTAGTTCTCTATCTTTGTGATGATGTCACGATCTCTAACCAGCAAGCCTTATCGGTGACTGGCGTTGCGAACTCGGTCATTGCCGCGCAATTTGGGTTACAGCGGGTACCAGTTGAACAGTCTTGGTTAATTCACCACAGTTTGCTGTGGCATTTACGGTGTGCATCGACTACTGAATGCTCGGTTCAGGGTAGCGATGTCGGTAGCCCCGAAGAAACTGATATCTTTCGCTCTCTCGATCCTGAGGGACTGACATCTCAGGAGCCGCTCCCAGCCTCCCGCAAATTGTTATTTCCGCCGGCGCCGCTGACGCTACGTGAGCACCCTGCAGACACGCAACGGTTGTTAAATGAACAGCCGCAGCTTGTTTTAGATTGGCTTAATTTATGGGATAACAATGTAGATACCGGACCACAAATGCTCGATTCGCAACAGGTTGCCGCCTTCTTAGAATCCTTAGAACACGCAAGGATCCGAGAAGCGATAGTTGCTCTGGTCTGCTTCGATATAAATACTGCAATCCAAGGCATGGCTGCACTGGAAAAATTCCCTACAAGGGTCCTTGCAGCGGCAGACTTAGCCCCGAATTTCCTGGACGGTTTGACGGTAAGGGATTGCATGGAGGGAACTTCTGATCGAGCTCCGGATTGGCAACGAGTGCAGCAACTCGAACGTCTGTGCCACCAGCTCCTACCACTTTCTGATGCTCGCTCTGGCGGGGTTGTGGCGGGCATTCTCGTATGGATTGAATGGGCACGCGGAAGAGGAAGTATTGCCATGACCTACGCCAAACAAGCACGGAAACATTTCCCCACGGAACAATTCCTCATCACTTTAGAAAAATTCCTTAGCCAAGGTCGCGTAGCTGGGTGGGCAACACGAAAGGGTAGTGCTTGGAGCCCACAACACGCCGCGTGACCGCAGATACCTGTCATAGACACAACAGCCCCTGTCTTATGGCATAATGTTTTGGTCTAACGGCTGTGTGGAAAAACTTGTTACAAAAGTTTTTTTGTCATGATGGGAACAAAACCATCTACTAGCGCGTTACACCCAATAGAGACCCTGCATCCGTGGATCTTGCAACGGTCGAACACTCCGAGTGTTCGACGGAAACAACGATTATCTAAACACGGACTTGACAGGGTCATAGGCGTGTTGATCGTGTGTGAGCTCGTTACTCATACGGCTGCCAATGAGGAAAGGACCTGAGTGACTACTACTCCTAAACAGGCGACTGCAGCAAAGGCAGCTGCTACCAAAAATGGTAAGAAGGCAACAATGGCTTCTCAAGAGTTTTCTGAGGATGAAGACGAAGAAGAAGAAATTGTCGACGATGTGAACTTGGACGTCAAAGAAGAGGACGAAGACGTCGCAGTTGATTCTGACGGTGCTGAAGAAGAAACCGTTGGAGAAGACAAGGTCGAAACCGAAATCAAAGAAACCGCCGGTCCCGAAAAGCCAGACATTGCCTCGGCTATACGCGCCGGTGGCTTCGTTGTGTCGGAGACTGAAGAAGATGCACCGCAGCAGCGTGCCTTGAACGTTATAGGGGCAACAGCCGACCCAGTCAAGGACTACCTCAAACAAATCGGTAAAGTTGCGCTGCTCAATGCAGCCGAAGAAGTAGATCTGGCTACGCGGATTGAAGCCGGCTTGTACGCGGAGCACAAGGTCCAAGAAGAAGAATATACCGACGTACGATTGCGACGCGACATGCAACTGGTGATTGCCGATGGACGTCGTGCCAAGAACCACCTGCTTGAAGCAAACCTGCGCTTGGTCGTATCCCTAGCAAAGCGCTATACAGGTCGCGGCATGCTCTTCCTGGATCTGATCCAGGAAGGGAACCTAGGCCTGATCCGTGCAGTCGAGAAGTTCGACTACACCAAGGGCTTTAAATTCTCCACATATGCCACATGGTGGATTCGTCAAGCAATTACTCGTGCGATGGCAGACCAAGCCCGTACCATTCGTATTCCGGTACACATGGTCGAAGTGATCAATAAATTGGCTCGTGTCCAGCGCCAGATGTTGCAGGATCTCGGACGCGAACCAACTCCGGAAGAGTTGGGTACGGAACTGGATATGACCCCTGAAAAGGTCATTGAGGTTCAAAAATATGGGCGTGAACCGATTTCACTGCATACTCCACTTGGTGAAGATGGCGACTCAGAATTCGGTGATCTGATTGAAGACTCCGAGGCTGTTGTACCTGCTGATGCGGTGGGCTTCACGCTATTACAAGAACAGTTGCACTCCGTTCTAGATACCCTGTCAGAGCGAGAAGCCGGCGTTGTGGCCATGCGTTTTGGACTAACCGATGGCCAGCCAAAAACTCTTGATGAAATCGGAAAAGTTTACGGTGTAACCCGTGAACGGATTCGTCAGATTGAGTCGAAAACTATGTCGAAATTGCGTCACCCATCACGGTCACAAGTGCTGCGGGACTACCTCGAGTAAATCGAAGACTGTAGAAGAGATAGAAAGATGGAGCGGCCTATTGGGCCGCTCCATCTTTCGTTGTGCTAGAAATTACTGAGCAATACGTAAAAATTCCACGGGTCGGGTCTCATGTGATGAGACCCGACCCGTGGAATAGTATTGCTACGGTATAGCAGCCCGACTAGCTAAAAGCTGCAATAACCAGGGCCTACAAACTTGCTGCACGCTCCTGCTCAAGGCGGCTCGTTTCGTCCTGCCACACATCAGCCTGGGGACGAAGGTTCTCTTCAACCTGACGTGCGTGGTGGGCACAGAAGTACAGCTGACCACCCGAAGGTAGCACTGCACGAACGTAAGCTTGGGCTCCGCAACGGTCGCAACGATCGGCGGCGTTGAGGGTAGGTTGCTCAAGACTAGTTGCCGTGGACATTGGGCCTCCTAATTTGTGGTCCAAACTCTGTAGGTTGGTCCTTCCATCCTGACAGGTTATTTATTTTCCTGTGTAGAACAACGTACCAAACATAAGAATTATGCCCGAAAGTGCTTGCGTTGCCACCGGCGAACAAAGCGTGCTCTCAACGTTGGAATACACGGTCATGTAAACATATCCAGTGTATCTATAGTGCCAGTTGAATAACTATTCTCAAAGACCTGACCTACGCCATCCGCGCCAGGCGAAAGAACCGGTGGCAACTTTCGGCTGGTAGTTCAAGAATGGCGAAAGTCCCAAAAAAACCAGCGGAACCCATTATTCTTACTAATGTCCTTCCGAGAAAACGCATCGTGGCAAGCCCTGCGGTTTTGGACGGAACGTTGCATGTCGGCTAAAGCATCCTTGAAAGGCTCAAACACTAAGTGGTCAAACAATCCGAGTACAGTGCACGAAACCTCTCAGTCCTTGAGGGACTCGAAGCGGTGCGCAAACGCCCGGGCATGTATATCGGGTCCACTGATTCCCGTGGGCTCATGCATTGTCTTTGGGAAATCATCGATAACTCAGTGGATGAAGCTCTTGGTGGCTATGGCCAGTCAATAGACATCACCTTGTACGCGGATGGCTCTGTTGAAGTCTCTGATAACGGTCGTGGTATCCCAGTCGATATCGAACCCCGCACCGGTTTGTCCGGTGTGGAAGTCGTGTTCACCAAACTTCATGCCGGCGGTAAATTCAGTTCTGAATCCTACGCTGCCGCAGGGGGTCTCCACGGTGTAGGAGCAGCCGTCGTCAACGCACTATCTGCCCGTTTGGATGTACAAGTGACCCGGGGTGGAAAAGTCCACCAGCTCAGTTTCAAGCGCGGTCAACCTGGACAGTTCATTGACAAGGGAAAACCCAGTGCCGATGGGCTTTTTGAAGCGCAGGAATCTGGAACAGAAGTCGCCGTTGTTGGGAAAGCAAAGCGCGGTTTGACCGGCACAAAAATTCGTTACTGGGCGGACACCCAAATTTTTACTCCTGACGCAACGTTCTTGTATGAGGAACTTGAACAACGCGCCCGTCAAACTGCTTTTCTCATTCCAGGCTTACGCATTACCGTTCGTGATGAACGTCGTCTTGCCGGTACTCCGGGCGAAAACGGCCCTCACGAAGAAGTCTTCCAATATGACGGGGGTATCTCCGAATTTGTAGATCACCTGTCACAGCTCAACCCTGTCACGGATGTGTGGCGCCTTCATGGCGAAGGAAACTTTAGCGAACGCGTACCTGTCCTTGACAGTTCAGGACAGGCCCATATGCAAGATGTCGAACGTACCTGTGAAGTTGATGTGGCCTTGCGCTGGGACGTGGGTTACGACACTAAAATACGAAGTTTCGTCAATATTATTGCGACCCCAAAGGGTGGTTCGCACAACACCGGGTTCGACCAGGCCCTGACCAGGGTGTTCCGTAAGGCCGTTGAAGCTAATGCTCGCCGTCTGAAAGCGGGAAACGATCGTGTTGAAAAGGACGACATTCTGGCTGGCCTGACGGCAATCGTTACCGTTCGTTTGGCAGAACCACAGTTTGAGGGACAAACCAAAGAAGTCCTGGGGACACCTGCTGCGCGACAGATCGTCTCCAAAGTCGTTGCTGACCAACTGACCGAGCTGCTGCAGTCTCGTAAACGTGCTGTGAAGCAACAGGTGGACGGCCTGTTAGAAAAGATCGTTGCGGAAATGAAGTCGCGTATTATGGCGCGCACCGCCAAGGAGACCCAACGTCGTAAGACAGCCTTAGAGACATCATCGATGCCTGCGAAGTTGGCCGATTGTCGTTCCACGTCGGTTGAAGATACCGAGTTATTCATCGTCGAAGGGGACTCGGCTCTGGGTACAGCAAAACTTGCGAGGTCCTCGGACTACCAGGCGTTGCTACCTATTCGCGGTAAAATCCTCAATGTCCAGAAAGCTTCAGTTGGCGAAATGCTAAACAATGCTGAGGCATCTGCGCTGATCCAAGTCGTTGGTGGGGGATCGGGGCGCAGCTTCGATATGGAGTCGGCACGCTACGGAAAGGTCATCTTGATGACCGACGCCGACGTTGATGGAGCCCATATCCGAACCTTATTGCTGACCCTATTCTTCAGATACATGCGACCCATGGTTGAAGCCGGACGAGTCTATGCTGCCGTTCCACCGTTACATCGAGTCGAAGTGATTAACCCAGGTTCCAAAGCCAATGAAGTGATCTATACCTATGCTGAACAAGAATTGCACGATGTTCTTGCCCGGTTAGAAACTGACGGCCGCAAAATTAAAGAGCCGATCCAACGCTATAAGGGTCTTGGAGAAATGGACGCGGATCAGTTGGCGGAGACGACGATGGATCCGGCCCACCGGACACTTCGCCGTGTCAATATTGAGGAATTGGAAAAAGCCGAAGAAATATTTGAACTGCTGATGGGCCGGCATGTCGCTCCTCGGCGTGATTTTATAATCTCCGGTGCAGAAGAACTCGATCGACAGCAAATCGACGCTTAGCTGCCATAATGCTGTTTGGTCAGCTGGAAGCCCTCCTCCAAGGAGATGCGGGGCTTCCACTGCAGGATCCGTTGGGTTCGACGCTGGTCGAACCAGTGGGCCGTCGACATTTGCTCGGCTAAGAAGCGCGTAATCGGGGGTTCATCACCGCGTTTTTCAGCGTCCCAGAACGCCTCGATAACGCTGCCGGCGGCCTTGGCTAATCCGGCTGGAAGATCCAAGGTGGGTTCTTCTGCGCCGCCAGCTACGGCGATGCGACGTATCATCTCACCAATTGGTCGAGGTTGACCATTGGTCAGGACGAGTGCCTCACCGTGGGTGGTATCGACGGCATTGATCGCAGTGACGATAGCTTCCACCGCATTGAGCAAAAACAGGGTATCGACAAGTGCAGTCCCGCCATCTAGGAGCGGTAGACGGTTTTGACGGGCCCGATCGATAATACGTTCCGTCAGTTGTGTATCACCTGGCCCCCACATTAAGTGTGGGCGAAGAACCAGCACCCGGAATTGTTCTGAATCTGCAGCGAGTGCGAGAAGTTCACCGGCAGCTTTGGTCGCGGCATAATTGCCACGGGCAGTGTCCGGATTCGCAGGTTCGGCTTCGGCACCAATGATCGAGGCACCAGAATGGGCCACTGATGGTGAAGAAATATGTATCCACCGTGAGACCCCGGTCGTTTGGGCGGCCGTCAACAAGGTACGGGTGCCCTCAATATTGACCTGTTCGTATTCTTTGGCCGACCCAGACACCGACACCTTGGCGGCGATATGAACCACCGTGTCCATCCCCTGAACGGCGTGATGGGCGGTCTCTGGGTCGGTTACAGAACCGCGTATCTCGTGGACGCCGTCGAGTCCTGAAGCTGATCGCTGGAGTACCGTCACCTGCGCTCCAGCATCTCGTAGCGCTTGTGCGACACCGGAACCTAGAACACCGGATGCTCCGGTGACGAGCACGTTGTACCCGGTGAAATCGTCTGTTACGTATTGAAACGATGCATGCGAGCTGGTCATCACAGTGCGGTTACCTTTCCTCCAGCCAGGACTTTTTCCGCCCATTCGGCTAGTAGGGGGCGGTTGATTTTTGAGTTGTGTCGAATATCTACCGGAACTCTGTGAGTCACTAAGACGGCCGCGATATCAATATCAGTAGCTGCTCGGACATCATCGGAGAGAGCGCTTGGTGCTAGGCCTGGCTTGATGTCGCCGTCATGAGGCTCAACCACAGCAACTATCGCTTGTGTGCCTACGGGACCAACACCAACTATCGCTACGCGATTGATCGAGGGTAACCGCTGAATATCGTCTTCCGGACCGCCTGGACCGAAGGCACCGGTCGACGGCGTGACGATGTGTTGTGTTCGCCCTTCGATCCATAGTCTGCCGTGCTCATCGAAATGGCCTATATCGCCGGTTCGATGCCATTGCAAACCATCGACAGAGTCGACGCGGGTCTGTCGGTTGGTATTGTAAAGCTTGTCGTAGCCGGCCAGCATATGCGGTGTTGAAATGACGATTTCGGCAAGTTTATTGACGGCGTTGTCGCCTTCGAAAAGTTCATCCGATGACCGCCCCAAGAAATCGAGTGGCGCCATGGCGACTCGCGCAACGTCCAGAGGTTTACCTACGCACACACCACGATCATCCCTGCCGGCGATAGCGTGCTGGGTGTGATGATCGATATCTGAGATCAACAGCGACTCTGTCATCCCGTATGGTGAATGAAATTCTGCGTTTGGTACCAGTTCTAGAACCTCATTCATGAGGGGGACCGGTACGGGGGCGCCTGCCGAGAGCAGCATGGAGATCTGCTCTAGTGCGGTTCGCTGCTCGGTGTTGAGTTCATGAGCGGTGTCCACGACGTTGCGCAGGGCGGCAGGTGAAGCAAAGATCATGGTGGTATCACCCGCGATTGCGGCCTGGGCAAGGGATTTCGCAGTCAGGGTGGCAGGTTTTGTCACCGACATATTTGGAGTCACCGAAGTGGCACCGATGGCTGGTCCCAGCAAGGCAAACGGGGCAAAACCAGCCAGCAAGCTGGATCCGGGTTCAACATGGAGCGTGTGTTGGAGACGTTGAGTCAGCGCAGAGAGTTTTTGGTGCGTATACCGAACGCCTTTGGCAGGTCCGGTTGAACCCGAGGTGAAGAGGATTGCGGCATCGTCGGTTGGGTTCGGATCAGGCTGTTCTGCTGTAGGGCCGTACTGCTGGCCAGCATAGGTTGAAGCAAAACCATATATGGAGCCGCTCAGTCCAAGAACTCTCCTGGCGATGGGGTCCATGGTCTTCACACTTAGACGTTTACCGGGTAGATTTCCGATTCGAGCCAGGGAAAGTCCCGGTGTCTGACCAATAATCCATTGTGGTGCAGCTGATCTGATGGCGCGTGTCATGCCGTCGACGCCCAGTCCTGCGTCGGTGACCACTGCGACACCGCCCACACGCAGTACAGCGTAGAGCGCTGCGGTGAGATCCCTGCCGGGCTCGACCAGCATGGAGACTCGGTCACCTGGACGCATCCCGTTTTCTCGGAAGCCTACGGCGATCGCATCGACCATTGAGGACAGCTTCGCCCAGGTTACTTCAAACGGCTTGCCGTGTGCATCGTTGATGGTCATATCAACCATGGCCTTCGTCGAGGACTCGGACCATTGGTCAAGAAAACTCCAAAGGGGGGAGTAGTCGCCCACTGCTTCAGAGCCTCGGGCAGCAGTGAGGTCTGGGGTGGGTCGGTTGTCCCCGTCAAGTTGTTGACGTATCCAGCCGAGAACGGGCACAGAAATATCCCGGTCTTCAGCAAGGAGATGACCCGCGGTGTTATACCGATGAATAACAACGTCGTCGATCCGTTGGAGTAAATCATGCTGATAACGATCAAGGAAGACTGGGTCTTTGGCGCCCCACAGTAACAGGGCGGGTTTCTCGGTGCTGCTAAGTTGGTTGGCTACTTTCCGCAAAGCGTTACGGGAGCGATGACTCTCCGTGGCTGGGATATCTGCGACGAAGCCACCGATGCCACCGCGATCCTGACGTCCACGATAGGGCGCTTTATAGGCAGTTTTGATGTCCTTTGCCAATGCCGGTTGCCCCAGGGCCAATGTGGTGTCCAGAAACGCTGGGGTCACGACTGTGGAGCCAGATAAAACTGGACCGGCTAAGGCAGCTTGCAGCGGTGCGGGTATGGGGTCCGACTCTTCATGCCAGACGGCTGTGTTGAGTGAGATCATACCGGACGGTTCAACTCCAGAACCAGATGACCGGACGTCGGCGTCGGTCGCCCAGCCAAGCGAAATAATACCGCCCCAGTCATGACCCAAACTAAAGACGGGCGCTTTGTTGGAGTCGCTGATGAGTTCAGCGACGACCGCATCAAGATCGTAAATACGTTGTTCTAGGGTTCGATACGAGGAGCTGCTTCCGGCAGCGGAGGGCAAGCTCGTATGTTCGAGTCGTTCAGAAAAGCCCATGTCGAGCTGATCGGGGGCAATGACTCGTATAACGGGTGCTCGACCTGCACCCGGTCCAAGTTCGACGTTTCCTTGGGCTGCCTCAAGACCGGCTTGAGCAATATGACGCCACAAATAGGACCATGTCGGATTGCCGTGTACTGCGATGACGATGGCATCGATGTCGTCGGGACCGATGCCGCGGTCAGCCAACATCGGCCCAGTATCGAGCACATGAAACTGCCGGGTGCCGTCACAGGTTTCCGCCTCGACGATTTGAGACCACCGAGGATCCCATCCCGGCAGCTGTAGTGGATCAAGTACTGAATGTGGGTATTGCGCCGGTTTGGGGGAAATCATGGGGGAGAGGGTCACCACTCTATTTCTAGCATTGCAACGTTGAGACCTGAGCCCACACCCATGGTGAGTACCCGGTCACCTACTTTGAGGGAATCCAGTTCACGCGCGAGCGTAATGGGGAGGGCAGCTGGTCCAATATTACCTAGCGAAGGAAAAGTTGTGGGGATCTTTTTGCGGTCGATCCCGGCGGACTTGATGATTGCATCGGTATGCATTTGCGATACCTGGTGGGTAATGTAGCGGTCCATGCTTCGCCAGTTCCAGTCTGCTGGAGTGTCGTTCCACGCATCCATGACCAAAGCCAAACCGTGTTCGAGCAGAGCGCCGGAGTCGGTAATCATGCCGTTATGTCCACCTTGGCATAACTGGTGGTGCTGTGTTCCGGCGCGAGTAACACCACGGAGGATTCGGTGACCTTCCGGGTGCTGATCAGCGCGTCCCAGGACTGCAGCTGCAGCACCTGAGCCGAGGGTCAGTGAAGCAAATTGCTCCATGAAATTATCACGAGTGGTCGTATCCGAGAGCAGGTTTCGTAATGTGGCCTCTTGAACCTGCTTGGCATCTTCACCTGCCACCACGACGGCATAGTCGATTTGTCCGGAGTCAATGAGTGTTGAAGCCAAATCCATTCCGTTGACGAACCCGAGACAGGCGTTGGTGATATCAAAATTGGTGGCCTTTGGCGCCAAGCCCATGGAATCGTGAATCTGAACAGAAACAGCAGGTTCTAATTCCGTTCTAGTAACGGATGTGTTGATTAACAATCCCACGGCATCGGGAGCAATGCCTGCTTCGGCGAGGGCCTTGACCCCGGCTTGAGCTGCTCCAGCAACATAATCTTGGGGCGTTTCCCACATTCTTCGAGTGTGTACCCCGGCTACACGTTCTAGGAGCCGTTTGGGTAACCGCAAACGCTTGAGCACGGCTGCCAGACGGTCGTCGATCATGTCGGAAGTGACTTCCACCGGAGCGGTCACTTCTACCACAGAAAGTAATGCCGCATTGTGGTGAATTGAAACCGCATTAGAACTCACGTTGGACTGTCCATTCCTGTTTTATTTCTGTTCAAAATTGGTAGCTAAGGCTCCAATTTTTTGACTTGTCATAACTTACCAGCCTAGCGCGGTTTAATGTGCCACGCGGTTCACAGGTTGGGCCTATCCTCGAAGCTTAGTTTCACTGACAGGGAAGCGGTCGTGCCACTTACCTAGAACAGACTGACGACTGCGGGCACCGCTATCAGAAGCCCAGCCGAGATTATGACCAGGCTAACTCTACATGAGCCCAGTGGCGTGTCTGGTGTTATGAGGCGCTTGAAGCGACGTGAAGCAGTGGCGTCACTCTTCTGCGGGGCTTCACCAGACGGTGGCTCAGAAGCTGACTGTGCCGGCTCTGCCAGTGTATGAACCAGGGCGCTTGTGAGATCAGTCCTGCCGTGTTGAGACAATGCGGCATCATCAGCCATGATCTCGGTCAGCTCGGTGACTTCGTTGACCGCGGCACGGGTGGCGGGGAACCACGGCGCAGCCTTGTGCCACGCCTGAAACGCAAGACGCAGCAGGTCATGGCGTTGGGTCAGATGTGCTGATTCATGGGCTAAAACAGCCGCTAACTGCCGTGGCGATAACTCGTCGAGCAGTCCGCGGGAGACCACCGTGATCGGTTGGCTCATTGCTGGTAAGCAGTACGCCAAGGGGTGTTCTACGGGGAGAACGCGCGTGCTCGAGGTAGACCCTGAAGCCTCTTCCAGTCCGTGATCATGTTCTCCGAGGGAGGCTGACAAGACTTCGACAAATTCGCGGTGTTTCTTCCGCTGGCTAAACGTTGTGTAGGCCGTATGCAGGAGTACTAGGGCAAGGTGCCCGAACAATATGCAGCCGAGTGTTACCGCGGCTAACCCTAGCGGCGCCCACCGGTCGTCGGTAAATACGTCTTCTATGCTGCCCTCTAGGAAAACGTTCCAGAGTTCCATGCCGGCGCTGAATATTCCGCTTCCGAATGGCTGCAAGCCCCAGGTAAGCGGTGCGGTGACCAGGGCAAGGCCGCCGCTTAATCCGATGGCTTGCCAGAGAATCAGTGCTGCTTCAGGTGCTCGTGATGGCCACTTGGCTCGTTGTAGCCACAGCGGCACGGGCCATGCTAACAGGATGGCCAGACATGCGAGGAAATAAGGTGTCAGCACGCGCCTCCGGGCAATCTGTAGCTAGCTGTCGCGGGACTGTAGAAGGTGGCGAACGTGTTGGGCGTCGGATGGTTCAATGCCACCGATAAAACGAGCTAGCACAGCGTGTTTGTCTACGGCTGAGCCGAGAACGTCGTTTAAGAGCTTGACTGTGTGTTCTTCACGGCTGGTGGCTGCCGTGAATTCATGCGGGCGGCGTGAGGAATCTTTGGTGACGAACCCTTTTTTGCTCAGCCGACCTAAGACGGTGAGCACCGTGGTGATAGCTGATGCGCTGTCTTGGCGCTGTGCCAGTGCGTCACGCACTTCATTGGCGGTGAGTGCCTCCGTCGAGTCCCACAGCAGATTCATAATCGCTTGTTCCAGTTCGCCCAATGACGTCCCTTCAAGAATTCCTGTACTGAGACCGGTGTGAGTGAAAGTTTGCGGCTCAGTGTTATTACATTGAGACTCAACATCATAACGCATTAACGAGATGAATTCTACAGCATGTAGAAGACTTGAGGCGCCGTGGAATCTGCGATTTCTACATTGTGTAGAAGTGTGGTTAGTATGGCCCTAAAGGTTGGCAGACAACCAGCCGGTGAGGTTTAGCACGGTCGGCCTGGCCTGTGATTCACCCACACCGGAATTCTCTAAAATTTCGAGCGTCGGCGCTTTAGGCCGGTGGGAGAGGGGCCCAAATGGATCCTCTTGAGGTAGCCCGGTGGCAGTTTGGTATTACGACTGTTTACCATTTTTTGATGGTGCCGCTGACCATCGGCTTGGGCATTGTCTTAGTCGCTATGCAAACTGCTTGGCACAGGACCGGTAAAGAACAGTACCTACGGATGACCAAGTTCTGGGGCAAAATTTTCATGATTAACTTCATCATGGGGGTTGCCACGGGCTTGGTCCAGGAATTCCAGTTTGGGATGGCTTGGAGTGAATACTCGCGGTTCGTCGGTGACGTGTTCGGTGCCCCATTGGCCATGGAAGCCCTCATCGCATTCTTCCTGGAATCCGTTTTTATTGGAATCTGGGTTTTTGGTTGGGGACGAGTCCGTCCAAGAGTGCACCTGACGGTGTTGTGGCTGGCAGTGGCCGGTTCAGTCGTATCCGCATATTTCATCTTGGCCGCCAATGCCTTTATGCAGCACCCGGTTGGTGTCGAGTACGTCGATGGCCGTGCCCAGATGGTTGATTTCTGGGCTGTCATGACGAACCCCACGCTCTTGGTTCATTTCCCCCACACGATCTTTGGCGCGCTTGCGGTTGCCGGATCGATGCTGCTTGGTATCGGCTGGTACCACCTCTGGAAGCGCCGCAAAGAAGGTATCGATACGGTGGATAAGCACGGTTATGTCGTGGTTGGATCTACCGGGTCAAAGGCTCGAGATGAGGTGGACTACAAGGGTTGGCGCTCATCGTTTCGCTGGGGCGGATGGATCGCCATCGTCGCGTTCTTAGGCACGG
Organism: Yaniella sp.; assembly: GCF_030453185.1. Classification (GTDB taxonomy): domain Bacteria; phylum Actinomycetota; class Actinomycetes; order Actinomycetales; family Micrococcaceae; genus Yaniella. The sequence continues at coordinate 61,717 of NZ_JAKDKW010000001.1, forward strand.
CGTTTACCGGCCACACACAGGCACAAATGATGATCCAGCAACAACCACTCAAGATGGCCGCAGCAGAGGCAGCCTGCCATGATGGCACCGGATTCTCGCTGCTGTCGGTGGCCAGCCGCGATGGCGAGGGCGCAACGACCTGTAACGACGTCGTGGGAGTCTTTGAAATTCCGGGGCTGTTGTCGTTCTTGGCGCATAATGATTTCACCACTCCGGTAGAAGGCGTCAACTCGCTGATCCCACAGTATGAGGAAGCTTTCGGTACGCATCTGCCTGACGACCCTCGTTATGGCGAGCGTGCTGGTTCTGAAATCGAATACCTCCCGATTATGGAAGTCACCTACTGGGGCTTCCGGCTGATGATTACCTTCGGTGGTATTGCAGCAGTAGCCGCAGCACTTGGACTATGGATCGGGCGCAAAGGCACGGTGCCCCATGATAAGACCCTGATGAATATGGCGTGGTTATCGATTCTGGCCCCGTTTGCTGCTAACTCAGCCGGATGGATCTTTACCGAGATGGGACGACAGCCCTTTACTGTTGCTCCAAACCCGGATCCAACTGGCGTTGATCAGGTCTGGCAGTACACTGCAGCGGCGGTATCGCCAGGAGTGACCGGTCAAGAGATAGTATTTTCCCTTGCCGCATTGACGCTGATCTACGCGTTGTTATTGGTAGTCGAAGTCGTGTTGTTGGTTCGATACACCAAAGGTGGGCACCCGGCGGGGATGCCTGAACTGTTGGCGGATGAGGACACCGATGATGACGACCATAAACCGTCTTCCGATGTGTTGTCCTTCGCATACTAATGCGGGTCTCAACAGGAACAGAAAGGTAAAACACCATCATGGAATTTCTTCCAACGTTGTGGTTCATCCTCATTGCTGTGCTGTGGATCGGATACTTGGTCCTCGACGGCTTCGATTTAGGCGTCGGCATGTTAATGAAGGTTTGGGCGAAAAACGAATCTCAGCGGCGTGTCTTGCTGAACTCCATTGGACCCGTTTGGGACGGCAACGAGGTGTGGCTCGTTACGGCAGCTGGCGCAACCTTTGCGGCCTTCCCACACTGGTATGCTTCGATGTTTGCTGGTTTGTATATTCCGCTCACCCTTGCCCTGCTGGCATTGATTTTGCGCGCGGTATCGATTGAATACCGGGGTAAATCGCACAGTCAAACCGCACGCAACCTGTGGACTTGGGCCATGGCCGGCGGATCATTTGTCGCAGCTTTCACCATCGGCGCGATGCTGGCCCTGACCACAACAGGTCTACCACTCAACGAATACGGTGACCGCGTGGGCGGGCCGTTTGCCTGGTTCAACGGTTGGGCTGTTTTGGGTGGCCTGGCAGTTGTCGGTATTTCACTTGCTCAGGGGTGGGCCTTCTTATCGCTGAAGACTCTGGGCGCACCACGGCTAGCGGGCAATCGCCAACTTCGACGCTACTTACCGTTGTATTTCTTACCAGCGGCCACCTGGGCGATCCTGGTCGTAATGCGCTACCCGAAGGTGCCATCGTGGGGCATGCTCACTGTCGCAGCAGTTGGTCTGGTGTTGGCATGGGGCGCTTCGAGCCGACGAAAAGAAGGGTTAACCTTCACCGGCATGGTGGTGTTTATCGTTTTTGGGGTCGGAGCGATTTTTACTGCACTGTACCCAAACGTGCTGCCATCAACGATCAACGAGGCATACAACCTCACCGTCACGACGGCGTCGTCCTCGGACTATACATTGACCGTCATGGCTATTGTCACGGCGATCTTCTTCCCGTTGGTTCTGGCGTATAGCGTATGGAGCTACTGGGTGTTCCGCCAACGTCTCGGGGAACAGCACATACCTGAGTCCGTGGTGGTGACCCCGGTTTGATACCGGAACTCCCCGCTTCCAAAACTGGACGCCGAGCTCTCATCGGGCTCGGCGTCTTAGCCCTGTTCAAACTGGCCGGTTGGATTCTCATTGCGGTGTCCCTGTCACAGGGCATCTCACGGCTCGCGACGGCCTTGCCTGCCTCGGATGCAGCACAGCTACTGCAGTTGCTGTTCAACTCGCCGCGTACCGCCCCGGGTCTTATCGACTCACTGGTCGATTTCACCATGAGTAATGACTTTATGATGACGCTGGGGCTCGGGTTTGGCGGTGCGATCCTGCGGGGCCTTGCTGAGTGGGGGCAACAAGTCTTGGCGACCAAAGCGGCACTTGGTGAGAAAGAGCATCTGCGACACCAACTGATCCGTCATCGACTCGCCGCAGCAGGGGCGCACACAGAGCGTGCCGGTGAAGATACCATTTTGGCTTCGAAGGGTCTCGACGGTCTTGACGACTACTACACCGACTTTTTGCCATCCTTGGTGGCGGCGCTCGTCATTCCACTGGGACTGGGCATCTGGATCCTGCTTCATGACTGGTTGAGTGCGGCAGTGCTGCTATTGACCATCCCGCTGATTCCGATGTTTATGATCCTCATCGGAAGATATACCGAACACCGCGTCGATGAAGCAGCCACCGGGTTGAATAAACTCTCGCATCACTTACTCGAACTGGCGCGGGGCCTCCCGGTGCTGGTTGGTTTGCGCCGTGCCGGGACGCAACGCCAAGCGCTGAAGCAGGTCTCTGACAGCTATCAACGAACCACCATGAACACGCTGAAGGCAGCGTTCATGTCTGGCTTAGCGCTCGAGCTGTTGGCGTCGTTGTCCGTGGCCATTATTGCCGTGGTCATCGGCATCCGATTGGTGAACGGCTCCATGGAACTTTATGCCGGCATCATGGTGCTGACCTTGGCGGCCGAAGTGTACTTGCCGTTTCGGAATATCGGTTCAGCATTCCACGCATCGGAAGACGGCGTGGAGGCCCTCAAACGGGCCAAGGCACAGATCAACCAGCCGATTCCCCTGTCCATGGCAACCGTGCTCGACAAGCCATCGGCTACCCAAGCGGCCGTTGAACTCTCGCAAGTGACGATTTCCTATAAGGCGCTCCATGAAATTCCTCGTGCGTCCTACACGGGGCCGGACTATCTGACCCCGCAACAATTCACCGAAGCCCAAAAAGCAGCCCAAGACCAGCCGACGGGCGATGACGAAGCCTATCTACCCCAATACGAGGTCGAGGTACTGGACCCAGTCATCACTGATCTGACTTTGCGTCTCGAGCCGGGGAAGTACACGGTCCTGGGTGGCGCATCCGGGACAGGCAAATCAACCTTACTGTCAGCGATCGCTGGACTCTTGACTGACGCTGAAGCCACATTTGAGGGAACCGCGAGCGGCTTAGCTACACGACCCATGGCCTATCTCAGCCAACATCCGGTGTTCGTATCGAAAACTGTGGCTGAAGAACTAGCCATGGTCGCTGAAGGGACAGTAGTCGAGTATGTTCCAGAGAGGTCTGCGCCGAACATTGCTGAGCTCATCGGTATTGCACTCGAACACTCAGGTCTACCGGATACACAATTGCGATACATTGACAATCTGTCTCCGGGGGAACGACGTCGTCTCGGTTTTGCTCGAGTACTGATCCGACTGCTAGCTGCCAGCGCAGCCGACTCCACCCCGCAGTCGTGGCTGGTCGTACTGGATGAACCAACCGCACACCTAGACCACACATCGGCAACCCTCATTCGTAGTGCGCTGCGTGACCTTGCTGACGGCAAACTGCCCAACGGACAACAGCTCAATGTGATGCTCCTGGTGGCTTCGCATGATCGTTTGGTCCACGCAGCAGCTGACCAGTTGCTTGGTAACTCCGTGGTGGCACCTACGCCGATCACGGACAACGAAGCCACTGAGGCTGCCGAGTACTCACGCAATGGAGGCCAGGAACCCAACGATGTTCCTGTCCAGAGAGTTCGCCTGCGCGATTGGTTCCACTACTTGCCGCTCAACAACGTGAAATTCTTAGCGGGCATTGGCTGGGCTATTGCAGCGTATCTGGCAGCAGCCTTGCTCTCGGGGCTGTCGGGGTGGCTCATCGTCCAGGCGGCATATGAGCCACCGATTTTATACTTGTTGGCGGTTATCGTGGGAGTGCGATTCTTCGGTACCGGCCGTGCGATCTTCCGCTACGCAGAGCGAGTGACCGTCCATGATGCTGTACTGTCGTGGGCCAACCGTATCCGGCTACGCGTCTGGGATGCACTGGGTTCGCACGCCGTGCAGTGGAATAAGCTCACGCGGTCTGGTGGGGCGCTGTCTGTCTTGATATCAGACGTTGATCAGCTGCGAGACGCTGTCCCACGCGTTATCGTCCCGATTCCAGCGGCTGTGATCACCTGGGCGCTCGCCACCGGCATCGTGGCCTACATGGCCCCGGGCTCCTGGTGGCCCGCCGTGGTAGCCGGGATAGCAGCATTCATCATTGTCCCGGTAATCGTCCGCCTCGTCGATGCGCGCACCACCACGGCGCTCGCAGATCATCGCACCGGCCTGGTTACGGCTACCTCCCGGCTCTTCACCGCCGCCGGGGACATGGCGGCCAACGGTATGACTCACCGTGCCATCAACGACTTCGCTACCGCAGATATGCGAAATAGCGCACCCTTGAAACGCAATGCCCTCGCGGCAGGACTCGGCGACGGGCTCACTTCGTTGGTTGCCGGCTGGGCAGCAGTCCAGACGCTGTGGGTGGCCTTCACGAACGGGATTTCCGCGCCCAACACTGCGCTGGTGGTGATGCTCATGCTTGCCATGGCCGAGCCGTTTGGACGATTCAGCGAAGCAATGACAGAATCCCGCACGCTACATCATCAGCTGGGTAAACTCCTGCCCTTACTAGAACAGGACGACGACCACAGCCAGCAGTGGGTGGCACTAGAACAGACCAATGACGAGGGCATAGAGCGTCTCAAGCTTGATGAGATCTCCGTGTCTTACGGTAGCGACCGTCCTGAAGTGTTAGCCGGGTTGTCTCTGGAAGCGATGAAAGGTGACTTCATGGTCGTCGTAGGGCCTTCGGGTTCCGGCAAATCTACTCTTCTGGCGGTGCTACAAGGCTTTTTGCAACCTCAACACGGTTCCTATACGGTCACGACTTCAGAAAAAACGTCCAACGAGGCGTTGCGACACGTGGCGTGGTGTCCACAGGAAGCATATCTGTTTGACTCAACACTGCGATCCAATCTGGCGTTAGCTCGAGACCCATCCCAACGACCCACCGACGCAGAACTCCATACCGTGTTGGAAACCGTAGGACTTGGTGACTGGGTTGCTACTGCACCTCAGGGCCTCGACACAAGGTTGGGGCCCTCGGGTCATTTTATCTCCGGCGGGCAGCGCCAGCGTGTGGCCGTAGCCAGAGCATTACTGGCCGACGCCCACGTCGTATTACTCGATGAACCCACGGCACATTTAGGCGCGGATGAAGCAGCAGAACTCATCGTTGATCTACAGCGTGCGCTCGCAGAGAAAATCACCATCATGGTGACCCACGACCAACGGTTTGCGGCCGCGGGAACACCGGTTCGGTTAGCGGATTAGTTATCTTGTGCTGACTCACTGTCGTTGGAGGTGGGGGACGTGCCGTGACCAATGACACCAACGGCGGAGTCCAGCATGATGCCTGAGGCATCTCGGTCCGAATATTCCTGTGGCAGCGCACGGGAGACCCCGCCGACCGTCGAAGCTAATGGTTCTGGCCCGGCCCACGCCAACGCTAAGCCGAGTTCGCCGCGCAACATTCGGTGGGCACGGAGGCCCTGGGTATTGCGTCCCTTGGGAGTGAACTCCGCTAATTTTGTGACCTTCGCGGTCGGGGCAGATTCCAGCATGTCATCGTCCGTTTCGGTGATCGTTACGACCATGGCGTCATCCAGTTGAGTTGCAGGTGCAACCGTAAAGGACAGCACCTGGTCACCATCGACGAGTTTCATTCCGGCGATACCGCTGCCGGTGCGACCTTGCGGGCGCACTAGCTCGGCAGCAAAGCGCAACAATTGACCAGAAGTGGAAATAAACACCAACTGATCTTCGTCATCAGCGGCAACGGAAGCACCCACGACTTTGTCATCGCCCTTGAGCGTGATGGCTTCAAACTCATCCTGGTTTAGCGGCCAATCGTCGTGCCGCACGCGCTTCACGACACCATCACGAGTGCCCAGTGCTAAGACTTGATTCAACGGTACGAGTGCTACGAGTTTTTCACCTCGTTGCAGGGTCACAAAATCAGTTGCTTTCACACCATCTGCCAATGTGGGTGTGGTGGTGGGCTGATCTAGTGCAGGGAGCTCGACGGTATTAAGTCGAACGAGTCGTCCGGTATCCGTCAGAGCGCCGACCTCACCGCGGGCAGTGGTTGCCACCACCGAGGTATACACGTCGTGACGGCGACGGCGACCTTCGGCCGTTATTGGGGTGCGGTCCTTCGTACGCAGCAGTCGTCCAGAAGCCGATAACACGGCCCAGCACGGATCGTCCGGGACCAACAGGGCCGAAGCGGCAGCAGCCCGCTCGGTTTTGGTCGATGACGCAGTAATGGCCGGTGCAAGTTCTTCGGACTTGACGAGTTTGGTGCGTCGCTGATCGCCGAATTGTTCAGCAACTTCTGCTAGTTCAGTGGAAACAGTTTCACGCAGTTTCGCATCTGAATTCAGGATCGCTTCCAACGCTTCAATTGCCGCCATGAGGTCATCCCGTTCTGTCTCGAGATCTAAGCGGGAGAATTTCGTCAGTTGGCGCAGGCGCAGTTCCAAAATGTGGCTGGCCTGCACCTCGGTGAGATCAAATACCAGCATGAGACGTTCCCGAGCCGCAGCGGCGTCGTCGGAGGTTCGAATGATTTCGATGACCTCGTCGATATCAACGAGTGCCAAGAGCAGGCCTTCGACCAAATGCAGCCGGTCTTGGCGTTTGCGCAGGCGGTGTGCGGTACGACGACGTACAACAGTCAGGCGATGATCAATGTAGACAGCTAAGAGGTCTTTGAGCCCCATGGTCTGCGGCTGGCCATCAACGAGGGCCACATTATTGATACTGAAGTTTTCTTCCAGGGGCGTGTGCTTGTAGAGCTGCGCCAGCACTGCCTGCGGGTTGAAGCCGGCTTTCAGTTCGATGACCAACTTGAGCCCGTTGTGACGGTCTGTGAGGTCCATGACATCGGCGATCCCTGTCACTTTTTTGTTGTTGACCGCGGTTTTGAGTCGGTCGATGACCCGTTCCGGTCCTACACCGTAGGGGAGTTCACTGACGACCAGGCCAGTCCGTCGTGCTGAAACCTGTTCGACGTCAACGGTAGCGCGCATGGTAAAGCGCCCCCGTCCGGTCTCGTAGGCTTCCTTGACGCCATCGAGCCCAACGATGCGGGCGCCCGAAGGCAAATCAGGGCCAGGGACGAACTTCATCAAAGCCTTCGTATCGGCTTCGGGTTCCTCAAGTAAATGGCGTGCTGCGGCAATGACTTCACCCAGGTTGTGCGGTGCCATATTGGTAGCCATACCGACCGCGATGCCTGCGGCACCGTTGACCAACAAGTTGGGGAACGCAGCGGGCAAAACTGACGGCTGCTGCATCTGATTGTCATAGTTGGGTTCGAAATCAACTGTGTCTTCATTGAGATGGGCGGTCATGGCCACCGCAGCCTGTGACATGCGCGCTTCGGTATAACGTGACGCAGCCGGACCGTCGTCGACAGAACCAAAGTTGCCGTGCCCATCAACCAGTGGCAACCGCAAGTTGAAGTCTTGGGCCAAGCGGACCATCGCGTCATAGATCGCTGAGTCGCCGTGGGGGTGGAGTTTACCCATCACTTCGCCGACCACCCGGGCGGACTTCACATGGCCCTTGTCCGGGGTAAGTCCCATCTGGTCCATCATGTACAAGATTCGTCGCTGGACCGGTTTCAGACCGTCGCGTGCATCGGGCAGTGCACGGGTGTAGATCACCGAATAGGCGTACTCCAAAAAGGAATGTTCCATCTCGGAAGCGACATCAATGTCGACAATGTTCTGGTCTTCAAGCGGTACAAGTGCAGTACTAGCCTTTGTGGAAGACCTCGGTTTTGAACGTTTTGACATCTGACCTTTCCTGTCACGTGGTTCCCACGGCCTGATTGTGGCTTAAGATAATTATATGGCTGAACAGAAAACCAAACGCCCATATCCAGCCCACTGGGAAGCCGATGTGCTTTTACGCGATGGCGCTACCGCTCGACTGCGCCCGGTTTCTCCAGACGACGCCGATGCACTACAAAAAATGCACGAGGGTCAATCCCAGGATTCTATCTACTTTCGCTATTTTACGTATAAGTCCCAGCTTTCAGCCAAAGAGCTGGAGCGTTTCACTGTAGTTGATTATGTCGACCGAGTAGCCTTTGTGATTCTCTTGGGCGATGAACTGATGGGCATTGGCCGCTATGACCGCTTAGGAGACGCCACCGAAGCAGAGGTGGCTTTCAACATAGCAGATGCTCACCAAGGCCGTGGCCTGAGCTCAATTTTCATGGAACACCTGGCTGCCGCTGCCAAAGAAAATGGGATCCGAACGTTTACCGCAGAGGTCCTTCCAGAAAACCGCAGAATGTTGGCGGTGTTTCAGGCAGCGGGCTTCGAGACCTCTCGGTCGTTTGAAGACGGCGTTGTCGTCGTTGAATTCCCAATTGATCCAACAGCGCGTGTTCGAGCCGTGATGGAATCACGTGAGCACCGTGCTGAAGCTCAATCGGTTGCAGAATTGCTGCGTCCCGAATCTATTGCGGTGATCGGTGCCTCGCGGCAGTGGGGCTCGGTCGGGTTTGCCTTACTTGAGAACATCATCGAAGGCGGCTACACAGGGCCGGTATACGGGATCAATAAGGACGCCCTTGAAATTGCTGGGATGATCTCACGCGCTGCCCTTTCTGAAGTACCCCAAGACATCGATCTCGCCGTCGTTGCAGTGCCATATGACCAAATTCCATCCGTTGTCCAAGATTGCGCTGAGCACGGTGTCAAAGGTCTTGTCATTGTCACAGAAGGTTTCAAGGGTGAAGAGGGCCTGGCCGAACAGCGTCGGCTGGTACAAGTGGCGCGTCGTCACGGTATGCGGGTCATTGGTCCGGCATCGGCAGGCATTATCAATACAGATCCCGACGTGAGTCTGAACGCATCGGTCTCACCGACTATGCCGCGCCACGGTTCGGTCGGTCTATTCTCGCAGTCAGCTCCGATCGGTGCCATGTTGTTTACCGCAGCACAACAGCGGGGGATTGGCATCTCTTCGATGATCAATGCGGGCAATCGTGCTGATGTATCGGGCAACGATGCCATGCAGTATTTGGAAGACGATCCCAATACCAGTGCTGTAGGACTGTATCTAGAATCCTTTGGCAACCCACGCAAATTCTCGCGGATTGTACGGCGTCTGGCGCGCAAAAAACCCGTGGTCGTATCCCGGTCACACGGCATGGGACGACGAATTCCACCTGGACACTCCACGCGAACCACCGAAGCACCGCGTGGGACGGTACCATCTATGTTGCGACAAGCCGGTGCAATTGAGACAGACAGCTATACCGAACTGATTGATATTTTGCAGGTGCTAGCTTGCCAGCCGGTCCCAGCCGGGCCACGACTAACGGTCATTGGTAACGCCCCGGCTATCAACAGACTCACCGTTGAAAACGCCAGAAGCGCTGGCCTCGAAATCGTTGATGTTCAAGACGTTGCCATCTTGGATGCTGAGCATTCGGTAGAACAAGCTATTGAAACGCTGACGAAGGTCATCCAAGAGTCGATCGACGCCGGGCAAACCGATTCGATCATTGTCCTGGTCCAACCGAGCATGTATCAGTCGGAGGGCGATGCCAGAATGATTGCCCAAGCGATCAGTCATGCCGGCGGGGACACTGATGTGAGTATCATGGCTTCATTCACCGCCGTGCTCGAGCGCAACTTTAGTCCAACAACCATTATCGGTGAAGGTAAACTCCGCGACCAATTGACTGCCGAATCCGATGACCAGACCAAAAGTCCAAGACAATATGGACTTCCGCTCTTCTCATCGGCCGAACGGGCCGTCGCAGTGTTATCAGAATTGGTACGGTACCGTGCTTGGCGTGATGCCGAACAGGGTATTGCGGTGGAGTACGAAGATATTGATCGCTACAGGGCTGAACAGCTCGTTACCGAATGGACTGAAGAAGCCTCGGGTACCGAACTGGTGAAACTCTCTCGAGCTCAAACCGATGAACTGTTGAGCTGTTATGGGATTGGTGTCCTGCCATCCCGGCGTTTTCAAAGTACGGACCAGGCTCTAGATTATGCTCAAGAATTTGGCTATCCGGTCGCGTTGAAAGCAGACAACTCGATCCTGCGCCACCGGCTTGATCTGGGTGGGGTCCGACTGAATATTGAAACTCCGGAAGCGCTTCGTGCCAACATCGAATCGATGCGCGAAGTCTTGGCCCCCTATGGCGCCCCTTCTATTGAGATTCAAGCTATGGCGCCGCCAGGCCAAGGCTGTATCGTTGCTGCGGTTGAGGATCCGCTCGTGGGCCCCGTCTTATCCTTTGGTATTTCTGGCGATGCCGTGGAGCTTTTGGATGACTGGGTGCATGTGGTGCCACCACTCTCGGACCATGACCTAGAACGGCTTCTTCGTACGCCACAGGCTTCCGCTAAACTCTTTGGTTACGGTGATATCCCGGCTGTCGACATCGAAGGGATGAAGGACCTGCTCGCACGAGTTTCGCAGCTTAAGGACGATCTGCCTCAGGTCGCACGGTTGCGGTTCAATCCACTGCTAGCTGCGCCTGGTGCAGTCACCGTGCTGAAAGCAGAAATTTATATTGCAAATGCTGCCGTACGTACCGACTCAGCGCGCCGCGCGTTGTTGATTCACTAGTGATAAAGGACCAAGACTCATTAATATGCCAAACCCCGTACTGCCAGCTGAACTGGCACTCGATATTCAACGTGCAGGGTTTTACCCACAACTTGTTGCCGATGTCATGGGACAACAACTGGGTGAGCGTCAGATTTTGTCGCACTACGTGCACGTTGAAACGCACTTCGGATACGACGACCTGCACCGTCATATCACGGTGCTGGTATTAGCCGAAGGTAATGTTTTGGCTGCCTTGCACCTCAATGATTTGCAAGATGAACCACAAAGCGCAGCACGAGCGTCGGTGGCTACCGAGCTAGTTCCATTGTCGAAAATCGACTCCTGTGTCGTTACCACCGGCTACGATTCGCCGCAGCAGTACCAACCTGGTCAACCGCCATCGGAAGTCACTTTGGTGCTGAGCTGGGCCGGTGGCGCACGAATGGAATTTCTTCCCAATCTCTGTGACGATCCTGAGTGCGAGGCCGACCATGGGTATCTGGCCACCCACATCGCAGAGGACCTCGTGTTACGAATCGCTGGCAAAGCCGATGGGCAGCGCGCCGTCGACAAAGCACTGGCATTTAGCCGAAAGCTCCGCGACGCGATATTAGAGAATGCATAGTCACGATGTCTTTGCCTACTGGATACGCCAAGCACCGTAACTTAACGCATGTTTTTCCTTCACTGGCTGCAAGTTTGGGCGCAACCTCTGAGAACACTCTCAACCTCCCTAGCGCGCGGTCTGCGGTACTGTTGCTCGTCGATGGCCTAGGACTAGAACAGTTGCAACGGCATTCAGCACATGCACCGTTTCTGCGTGGCGTGATGAAGCGGCAGACGCCAGCTCAAACAGAAATGTCTTCGGTGTACCCCTCGACCACGGCGGCCGGCCTGTCCTCGCTGGGCACCGGGTTAGGGCCGGGGGAACATGGTCTGGTCGGTTATGACGTCTATGATCCACAACGGGGAGTAGTCATTAACCAGCTGGGCGGATGGGACGAAAGAACTGATCCAACGAACTGGCAACCGCAGCCTACAATTTTTGACACACTGAACGCGCAGCGTGATGCGGGAGACCATGGCATCGAACCGATCGCCGTATCACTGCCGGCATTCGAAGAATCTGCGCTCACACGAGCAGCGCTGCGCGGCCCACGATTCATCGGGCAAAGTGATCTGGCCAAACGTTTTAACCAGGCGGCATATGAAGCGCAGCGTCCAGGGGCTCTGATCTACCTGTATGTCAATGAACTCGACAAAATCGGGCATGCGTGGGGCCCCGGTTCCGCGCAGTGGTTAGAAGTGCTGGAAGAACTTGACTCCCTTATCCGACGTCTCAGTCGCAAGCTTCCAACCGGAACTCTAGCTGCGGTAACAGGGGACCACGGGATGATTGAAGTCAAGCAAGAAGATCGTATCGACTTCTCAGCCCACGGCGAGTTGATCGAACATATTGCACATACAGCGGGTGAACCACGGATGGTGCAACTACATTTTGCCCCTGACGCGACCGCGGACCAAAGGGCTGCGAGTAAAACTGCTTGGCAGAAACGTTTCGGTGGTCGTGCCTGGATCGCTACGCGTGATGAAGCTATTGCAGCCGGTTGGTTCGGAGACGTCACGGAGCGTGTAAGACCACGTATCGGAGACCTGATTGTCTCAGGCTACGAACCTATCGCTTTATACGACGCACGCCGTGCCGCACCAAACAGTTTTTCGATGGTCGGACACCACGGAGCTCCAACGCCCGCTGAAGTTCGGGTCCCATGGGTCATCTTTAACACACCGTAGAAATGACTGCGCGTCCTGTCCTGCGTGGTTAGGAATCTTTTCGCGTGCCGAAAATTATCTCGTCCCAGCTTGGTACTGTGGGACGACGGCGGGGACGACTTGGCTGCTCAGACTTCTTGAGCGCCTCTCTAGCTTCGTCATCTGCCATATCCTCAAATGCGTCAGTCTGGCCGTCGAGTTGTTGATCGGCGCCAACATGGTCGTTTGCTTCCGGCTCGTGGTCGCCTTGGCCTGCTATAACTTCTTGGCCATCCCAGTCGGCGGGGTCTTCGGCGTCAGCGTCGGACCAAGCAATCTCGTACTCAGTTGTCCATTCAGATTCGTCCTGTTCGAAATCACGCTTTGACTCGTCGTCTTGCGAGACGACCAATTTTGGTCGCAACTGTGCCGTGGGCTCTTCATCTCGAGTGATCATTGCGGCGAGTTCGTCGTCCGATTCTTCATCGACCCCTAAACGCTGGCCGCGCCGAGCGTGCAGGACATCTAGCAGCTCTTCATGAGTTTCATGACCGGTATACGGGTGAGCCTTTTGCGAAGGTGTATCTGATTCGAGATCAAATGGGGCATCTGCCACGGTCGACAGACGATTTCTAGGCGATGTGGAAGCAACTGGAGAGTCGGCAGGTCCAAATTCGCTGAGGACTTGTGCCCAGCGGTTGGAATTCTCCAAATGCTGAGATTGCAGCTTATAGGACCACAAGGCTGGGGGTGGATCGCCAATCGATGAATCACCGAGGCCCTGAATGGAGAAGTTTGCAGAAATTGTCCAGAGCGTGGAATCAGCTTCGCGCCAAGCGTCCCACTGGACCGACTCTGGGTCGAGGCCCATGGCTTCCAAGCGATGACTAACCATTTCGCCTAATAAAGCGGGTTCGTCCCCAAAAACTGCCTCATAAGCATGATTGCCCAACTGCGGTGCCGCAACTTCAAGCTCCTGGGCTTGTCGAGCGATCCAATCGCGTTCAGCGACGATCGGAGTGGCGTATACGTCGAGTCGATCTCGATCCATGTCGTAATGTGCCGCGAGTTCACCAACTGTGGCGCCCGCACGCAGCATCGCCTGGATCTCGCGAGGCGAGAGCTCGGTTGCAGCCTCGTCTGCGGCAGCTGCTGAGGGCCGCCCTATGGGGCGTGTGGCAGCGTTGCGCAGCGCGTCATTGATCGGCAAATAGAACTCTTCGCCGTCACTATTGGATAGGACAAGCTCGTCGCCGTTGTCGGCGACTCCCACTAAACGAAGCCGACGAGCCGAATCGTGCTTGATAGATGAACCCATGCAAGGCCTCCGAACGTATACTACTTCTTTGTGAACTCTGCCATGAAAGGCAAGAGATTGCTTGGAATTGGCCCGGTGTGGCGTACTATTTCGCAGTTGGTTCAGACACATCATTGACACGGGAATGTTTCGACTTGCAATGTGGGCAGCAATAAGGTTAGATCACCTCGAAAACGTTGAGTCAGAATCTGCCCAAGGTGAATCTGACTCACAGATGTCAAGTGACGTGATAGAACGTAGAGCACATCTGAACCACAGCATCAAAACATGATGTGACCACCTACCGAATGCGAGATTCATGGCTACGGATTACGATGCCCCCCGCAAGAACGACGACGAGCTTCGCGAGGACTCCATCGAGGAACTCAAGAACCGCCGGACTGACACTCAGTCGGCTGTTGTAGATGAGGATGAAGCGGAAGCTGCTGAAGGATTTGAACTCCCTGGCGCCGATCTTTCTGATGAGGAATTGCAAGTCACCGTTCTCCCAGCACAGTCAGATGAGTTTACCTGTGCTTCTTGCTTCCTGGTACGTCACCGTTCCCAGGTCGCTTTAGAAGAAGACGGTATGCTCTACTGCACTGACTGTGAGGGCTAGATTTGAAATGCGACATGCCGCATAGTCGTTCAAAGTAAATACCAGTAAGAAACAACAAAGGGGCTCTACCGTGTGCACACGGTTGCCCCTTTGCCTATTTCATAGCGGAATACGCGCTAGTTGAGAGCTATTTTCCCTGCTCTGTTGTATCTGAAGCTTGCTCAGCCTCTAATTGTTCGCGTTCAGCATCGATGAGCCACTGCGGGATTTCTTCTTCGTGACCGATGTCGAGATCTTCTTGTACGTGCATTGACCCGCCAAGAAGGTTCGTGAGCTCTTCTGGCTTATTCGTTGAAGTCAGCCAGTACGGAGTGCGGTCCTGTCTGTCTTCAATCTGGATGCGAACGACAGGTTTGACCCAGCTGCGCAGGTGAAGATAAGCCAAGCCATGGAGCTTGGGCCCGCGTTGCTGAAAAGCGTCATCGCCACGGTAACCGGTTACCGTTCCGACATGTTTTCGCTCAATAGTTGCACGGCCAACCTGCACATGGGTTGTAGTAACGCTGATATCTGTTGTTGTGGATATCAGCACAAAGGCGGCGACGGCCGCTACTACAATCCCGGATCCGATGCCCCAGCTGGTTCCGAAAGGCGCCAGAGTTAGCCAACCGATCCCTCCGGCTAGTAACACCATTAGCCACATCGGCCATGTGGGCCGCAATTTCTCGTGATAAACGATCGGGGATCCGCCCGGTCCAATTCGCTTTTCAACATTTTCAGTCATATTGTCCAGCCTACAGCTCCAGTTGATGCCTCCATCATTTTGGGCAATAGTGGCTCCTGGTGACTAGACTGTGACCTTGTACCACTGATATAAACTCCAGGAGCGTGCGCTACATGACAGCCACACCGTCCGACGCCAAGCACTCACCACATCAGCTCCGTATTGAGTTGAAGATGTTAGATGAGAGTATTGCCGCACCTCGATATGCTCTGCCCGGTGATGCAGGAGCCGATCTCAGTACAACTGTTGACGTTTCACTGGCTCCAGGGGAGCGCCAACTGGTACCGACTGGCGTCGCGATGGCCATTCCTGAAGGATTTGCAGGTTTTATTCATCCCCGTTCAGGGCTAGCTGTAAGAGCAGGGCTGAGCGTGGTTAATGCCCCGGGAACAATCGATGCTGGATATCGCGGCGAAATCAAAGTCCCATTGATCAATCTTGATCCTAGCGAGACGATCCATTTAGCGCGGGGTGAGCGAATCGCACAACTAGTCTTACAACCTGTTTATCAGGCTGAGTTTACCGCCGTCGATGAACTGCCAGACTCCGTCCGAATGGATTCTGGCTTTGGGTCCACCGGAGGCTTTGTGCCAGGCCCCTAGCCTGCACTACGGTCCTACTGAGTTATGAGGAGAGTTTTTCACGATGCTTTTTGGACGCAATAGAAACGTTCAAGCTGAAACAGTCGTTTTACCGGAGCATTTGCGAGATCCAGAAGACGCACCTGCCGCCGACGAAAGACTAACGGGTCCATTTGATATTTCTGAGGTTGAGACTCGTGACTTCAGCAAGGGATATATGGATCTTGGGGCTATTAAAGTTCCGATGCGGAAAAAGGTCTCTTACCGTTTAGAACAAGAGCAAGCTAAAAATAAAGTTTTTGCTGTGTCGGCTGTGCATGACAACTCCACTCTCCAAATACAGGCGTTTGCCGCACCGCATTCCGGTGGGCAGTGGAACGAGATCCGTCAGGAGATGTTCGACCAGAACAAATCCGCTAAAGGGGCCAAAGTCACCACCGAAGAAGGAGAGTTCGGTAAAGAGCTATTGATTCGGATCCCGGCAGAGCTACCTGACGGTCGCAAAGGCGAAAGAATTGCGCGGTTCCTAGGTGTCGATGGTCCTCGGTGGATGATCCGCGCAATGATCATGGGCAAGGCCGCACTGAACCAAGACCAAGCTGCGCTCCTATACGACATATTGAAGAACACGGTGATTGATCGCGGCGAACAGCCGCTGCCAGCTCGGCAAATGCTGGAACTGACACCGCCAGAAAATGTGCAAGTTGCTATGCGAGAAGCAGCAGCACGTCGTCGTCAAGAGGCCAAAGCTCAACAACAAGCCAAGCAGAACTAAGAATTGGTTCGGAACTTTTTTATCCTTACAAGCCGGAAACGAGCACAATATTGACTCACGCTGATCAGCAGCCCGATGACAAGGACCCGCTCAAGCAGGTCGCTCAACGACTTGCCGGAAGCACATCCGTAACTTCTACTGGGGGCTTGGACCTGTTGGCCTCCGTTGGGGGCTTGCGAGGCATAGCTGAGGCGATCGTTCCCGCTCTTGTATTCTTGGTGACCTTCGTTGTCACTTCGGATGTCTGGACATCTGCGATCTGGGCTGTGGGATTAGCCGCCCTAGCAAGTGTTCTGCGGCTTATACAGCGACAGCCCCTCACACAAGCGTTAGCGGGTGTCATCGGAGTGGCAGTCTCGGCTGCAGTCGCGTTACTGCAGGGCGACGCCCGCGGTTACTACGTCATAGGCTTCTATGTTTCCGCAGCGTATGGACTTGCGTTCGCGATTTCTATGGCAGCCAAATGGCCAATTATGGGCCTCATCTATGGCTGGATCCGGGGCGAAGGTCTGGCCTGGCAGAAGGATCTTGTTCGACGACGAAAGTATCAGATCGCCACACTGCTCATGGTCTGTGTGTTTGCGACACGGCTCGTTGTTCAGCTGCCAATGTACTGGGCAGACGATGTCGTTGCACTCGGGGCCGCTCGTCTGGTGATGGGTGTGCCCCTGTATGCGCTTGTCTTGTGGTTCGGTTGGTTGGTATCGCGTCCTACACCGGTCGACAATACACAACGAAACAACAAACGAGACGACGGCGAGTCGGCTGCAGATGCGGAGACAGATCCAAAAGTATGACCCTTCAAGACACAGTGATACATCACACACGGGCGAGGGCTACTATGATGGTCAGGACATTGATAACTGAATTAGGCGTGAAAATCGGTTTGCCGAGATTCACAGAAACACAACACTCACATCACAATTTGAAGCAGGCCGATCAATGACAAGCACAGGTTCACAAACTGCCGCGCATCTGGCAGCACATGACAAAGATGCTGGCCAGATTCTTACTCTTGAAGTTGGAGCAATGGCCCACGGGGGTCACTGTGTTGCTCGCCATGACGGCCGTGTCATCTTTGTACGACACGCAATTCCAGGCGAAATAGTCAACGCAGCCGTCACCTCTGGGGGAGATGACGCACGATTCTGGCGAGCCGACACCGTATCGGTTGCCCGACCGTCAGAGTTTCGTCGTTCCCACCAGTGGAAACTCGCGGACGCGATTCGCGCACATGCCTCCGGACGCTATCCGGTAGGTGGGGCAGAATATGGGCACATCACTTTGGAACACCAGCGTCGGCTTAAGGCACAAGTGTTTCGGGATACGATGACTCGCATTGGAAAGCTCAACGTCGAGGCCCAAGTGGTGGGCATAGCCGAGGACGAACCAACGGGCCTGCATTGGCGCACCCGAAATGCTTTCGCTGTCACATCGGCAGGCCGTTTGGCGATGAATGTTCATCGTTCCGCCGCTGTAGTGCCAGTTCGCAACATCCCATTGGGTGTACGTCAGCTTGATGCGCTCCAGCTCTGGGACATCGATTTTAGCGGTGCAGGCCGTGTCGAAGTAGCAACTCCAGCCCACGGAGAAGAAGTCCTAGTCGTGATCTTCCCGCTGGAATCTGTAGGTGCCGATAAAAAACTTCTTGAGCAGCACATCGCCCAGTGGCGCAAACGAATGGTTCACCTACCGTCCAAAGTTTCGGTTGTAGTTGGCTTGCGTTCCAAACAGTTTGGCCCAGTAGAACTTGTCCGTCTCCGTGGCCGCACCTGGGTGAGCGAACTCGTAGAGACTCAAACATACGGTGCTCATCAATTCCGCATCTCTGGAGACGGTTTCTGGCAAGTCCACCGGGATGCACCCGAAACTCTGGTCAATGCAGTCATGGATGCTCTTGATACACAGCCCGGTCAGGTGATCGCTGATCTCTATGGCGGTGCAGGACTATTCTCCAAATTTATTGCGGATGGTGTTGGAGAGGACGGCGTGGTGCTGTCCGTTGAAGCCTCCCCGGGCGCGTCACGAGATGCACGAAAGAATTTACACGATAAGAAACAAGCATTTGTGATCAATGGCCTTACCGATCGCATCATCGGGTCTTGGCTGCAAAATCCTGACGCGCCGCTCGAAAAGGGCGGCCTGGGTGGTCGACAGGTTGATGCTGTTGTGCTCGACCCACCTCGTTCTGGTGCGGGGCGCGCGGCCATCACAAGGATTCATCAGTTAGACGCTGAAAAAATCGTGTACGTCTCGTGTGATCCAGCATCGTTTGCGCGAGACACAAAATGGTTGGTGGAGCACGGCTGGGAAATTGAGGAAAGTACCATTTATGACCTGTTCCCAGACACCTTCCATATGGAGACGGTGACGACCTTCCGCCCCTCCGCTGCTTTGAGACAATCACGCACTGACAGCTGACTCGCGTTAGAATAAGAGCCACACCGCCCTCGCATGCGATGATCGGGCTGGGCGGTTCGCACCGGCAATGCCCTGAGGTGTCACCTGCATGCGTAGAGGGTCAGCGCTAACACAGGACAAAGGAATCGCCCTAAATACGGGCGGGAAAAGAGGAGTCCACTGTGACTACAGTAGATAGCTTCGGTTCCAAAGGCGTCTTGAACGTCGATGGTGCTGAGTACGAAATTTTTCGACTCAACAAAGTCGAAGGTTCGCAGAAACTTCCCTACTCACTGAAAATTCTGCTAGAAAACCTGCTTCGCACTGAAGACGGTAAGAACATCACCAAGGATCAGATTGAGGCACTAGCCAGCTGGGAGCCATCAGCTGATCCAAGTACCGAAATTCAGTTCACTCCGGCACGTGTCCTTATGCAGGACTTCACCGGTGTACCCTGTGTCGTTGACTTGGCGACCATGCGCGAAGCCATCACCGACCTTGGTGGCGACCCAACACTGGTGAACCCGCTGGCACCGGCCGAACTGGTTATTGACCACTCGGTTCAGATTGATCACTTCGGTACCCCAGATGCCGTCGAGCGGAACGTTGAAATTGAATACCAGCGTAATGGTGAGCGTTACCAGTTCCTTCGCTGGGGACAAACCGCATTTGACGATTTCAAAGTGGTTCCTCCTGGCATGGGTATTGTCCACCAGGTCAACATTGAATACCTTGCACGCACCGTTATGACTCGTGAAGTCGACGGGGTCCTGCGGGCCTACCCAGACACATGTGTTGGTACTGACTCCCACACCACCATGGTCAATGGTCTGGGCGTACTCGGCTGGGGCGTTGGCGGCATCGAGGCCGAAGCTGCAATGCTCGGCCAGCCAGTATCCATGCTGGTACCACGCGTGGTCGGCTTCAAGCTGACCGGTGAAATTCCAGCTGGCGCTACGGCAACCGACGTCGTGCTAACCATTACCGAAATGCTGCGTGAACACGGCGCCGTTGGCAAATTCGTTGAGTTCTACGGTCAAGGCGTTGGTTCGGTACCACTGGCCAACCGTGCGACCATCGGTAACATGTCGCCAGAGTTCGGTTCGACCGCAGCCATGTTCCCAATTGATGACGTAACCCTGGACTACCTGCGCCTTACCGGTCGTTCTGAAGAGAACATCAAACTGGTTGAGGCCTACGCCAAAGAACAGGGTCTGTGGCACGATCCTTCGGACGAAGTCGAATATTCCGAATACATGGAACTGGACCTGTCAACGGTTGTTCCTTCAATCTCGGGTCCACGTCGTCCACAGGACCGCATCATTCTCGATGATTCCAAGGACCAGTTCCGCAAGGATATTCATGACTTTGCGGACGCCGATGAAGCTGGCGTCGGTCGTCCATCACGGACCGCCGATGTTGCATTGAGCAACGGTAACGAATTCGAGCTTGACCACGGTAAAGTTGCGATCGCCTCGATCACCTCGTGCACCAACACCTCGAACCCATCGGTCATGATGGCTGCTGCCGTGTTGGCACGCAACGCCGTGGAGAAAGGTCTGACGTCGAAACCATGGGTCAAGACCTCCGTTGCACCAGGCTCGCGTGTGGTCACCGAATACTACGAAAAATCCGGTCTTATTCCACACTTGGAAGAACTCGGTTTCTCCATCGTGGGTTACGGTTGCACGACTTGTATTGGTAACTCCGGGCCGCTTGCCCCAGAAATCTCCCAAGCCGTCAACGACAACGACCTTGCGGTCACTTCGGTACTCTCCGGTAACCGTAACTTCGAGGGACGCATCAACCCAGACGTCAAGATGAACTACCTGGCCTCACCACCTCTGGTTGTTGCATATGCACTGGCCGGTACCATGGACTTCGACTTCGAGAACGATCCACTGGGACAAGACAGTGAAGGCAACGACGTCTTCCTGTCTGAGCTCTGGCCTGATCCAACCGAAGTACAGCAGATCATTGATCGTTCGATCGACACTGAAATGTTCAACGAAGAATACTCGACCATCTTCGACGGTGACCATCGCTGGAAGGCACTCAACACTCCAGAAGGCAAAACCTTCGAGTGGGATCCAGAGTCAACCTACGTACGGAAACCGCCCTACTTCGAAGGCATGACTCTTGAACCAGAGCCAGTCCAAGACGTTGCTGGCGCGCGTGTTCTGCTGAAACTGGGTGACTCGGTAACAACCGACCACATTTCTCCCGCTGGTGCCTTCAAATCTGATACTCCAGCCGGCCGGTACCTCATTGAAAATGGTGTAGCCCGTAAAGACTTCAACTCCTACGGCTCCCGCCGTGGTAACCACGAAGTTATGATTCGCGGTACATTCGCAAACATTCGCATCCGTAACCAGATGCTAGACGGTGTTGAGGGTGGTTTCACTCGCGACTTCACTCAAGAAGGCGGACCGCAGGCATACGTCTATGACGCCGCTATGAACTACCAGGAAGAAGATATTCCACTGGTCGTTCTTGGTGGTAAGGAGTACGGCTCCGGTTCGTCACGTGACTGGGCAGCGAAGGGCACCGCACTCCTGGGTGTCAAGGCAGTAATCACCGAATCATTTGAGCGTATTCACCGTTCAAACCTGATTGGCATGGGTGTACTCCCGCTGGAATTCCCAGCAGGTGAGTCCGCAGACTCACTGGGACTGACCGGTACTGAGACCTTTGACATCACTGGTATCACCGAACTCAACAAGGGCGGCACCCCGGAGACCGTTCACGTCACCGCAACTAGCGAAGACGGCAACAAGGTCGAATTCGACGCTAAGGTACGCATCGATACTCCGGGCGAAGCTGACTACTACCGCAACGGTGGTATTCTGCAGTTCGTTCTACGTCAGATGGCTACTAAAAACGACTAGTTACTAGTCGACGAGCCACGCGTCGAACATTCTGACGCCCGGATGGCCCGAAACCCCACGTGGGTTTCGGGCCATCCGTTTCTTTTTACACCTTTCCCGCTCAGAGCTGTAGAGTTTTGGTACACCCTTCAGCCAGCAACGCTAGGACGACTTTGACCATACTTCGCATGTACCTTCACACCCCTGACTCAAAACGTCCGACGCACTATCGGGAAGCCTGGTGGGAAGAAGACACTAAAGAGTTCGTGCTGCATTACGGCAAAGTGGGGGAGATAGGCACAACGAAAGTTGAATCGGTTTCCAATCCAAATGAGGCAGAAATGTTGCTGTCATCTTTTCTTGAACAGAGTCGAAACGACAGCTACGTTGACGTCGTCGAAGTCGACCAAGACACCTTTACCGTGACGATCAAACAAAAGGGCAAAGAGCCTACCGCTGTGGAAATGACCAACGCGGAAAAGTTCCTCCAGGAATATACGGGCCTTCTTGCCTGGCGTGGTATCGGAGCAGTCGAGGACTGGGAATCAGTATCGGGTCAGGGAAAATTCGTTTTCAATGTTCGCACGGTGCACCGCAATAAAGCTATGAAGTTGGCTTCTCAGGCTGTACAAAAAACGGACTTTCGAGCAGATCGTCTGAGCACCGAAGGGCGCTAACCATGAAATTTCGACGTGTCGGTGATTCTGGGTTAGTCGTTTCAGCCATTGGTTTTGGCTGCAACAATCTCGGGCGTCCCAATTCTGCAACAGAGGAAGCAGGCGAGGCGATCCGAGTTGTGCAAGCTGCGGTGGACGCAGGGGTAACCTTCTTCGATACGGCAGATACGTACGGGAGATCTCCTGGTTTATCCGAACAGTACCTTGGTCAAGCGCTGAAACCCGTGCGTGATCAGGTGATCATCGGCACGAAATTCGGTATGGATATGCGGGGTGCCAACGGGATGGACTTCGGCGCTCGAGGATCGCGACGCTACATCGTGCGGGCGGTAGAAGCCTCTTTGCGTAGGCTAGACACCGAATATATCGATCTACTGCAATACCACACCCCGGATAACCTGACCCCTGTCGAGGAGACGCTGGCGGCACTCGATCAACTTATCTCAGACAGTAAAGTGCGATATATCGGGCATTCGAATATGTCTGGATGGCAAATGGCTCAAGCGCACTATGTTGCCAAGGAGCTCGGCCGAGAACGGTTTATCTCAGCACAAAATCATTATAATCTCATGGACCGCCGTGCAGAACTTGAGGTCCTGCCTGCCGCGATAACTTTTGGAATGGGTGTCTTTCCGTACTTTCCACTCAATAACGGTCTACTCACGGGAAAATATCGACCGGACGGAGGACCGGAAGGTTCTCGACTGTCATATGTACGTCAGCACATGGTCACCGATGCTGATTGGAACCAGCTGTCCCAGTATTCGAATTTCGCACAGGAACGTGGCATTACTGAAGTTGAGGCCTCCTTTAGCTGGTTAGCATCACAGCAACCTGTGGCGTCTGTTATTGCAGGAGCGACACGTGTGGCGCAAGTACAGCAAAATGCACGTGCTCTAGAATATGAAATGAACTCACAAGACCTTGCAATCCTCGATGAAATTTTCCCTCCAGCTGACCGCGTCGCCCTGTACTAAGAACTCAAAACAGGTTTGGACAAAACCGTGGGCAATTTCGTTATACATGGCTGAACCGAAAGTAGCTCGAAATCGTTACTAGCATTATCAATATCACCACAACTCTCGGCGCCATCGCACTTGTCATCTTCATGGTGTGGTCGCTATGGAGCCTCAGCCAATCGCCTCTGAACCCTGTGCAGAGGGTGTGGTGGATTCTGGCCGTGTTTATTTTGCCTGGCTTCGGCTCAGTTGCATGGTGGTGGTGGATCAAACGTCATTATCCACGCCGAAAAGCAGAAGACCCGGACTGGGATCCTGCAGTAAATAAGCATGCGCGAGGCCAGCAAGGGCGTCCACGCCCTAGTCGGGGTAGGTACAAACAGATTGACGACTGATGACCTACAGTCAGCTTGGTTCCACTTCCACCAGGATCCAGCCGTTTTCAATCGATGTATCGTGCCTGGTGAGGGGTAATTGAGCCGGTCCGGCGACGGCCTCACCGGTTGCTTTATCGAAGTTTGATGAGTGACAAGGACATATAAAGGGGTCAGCCACGTTGGCACTAACTCCAACGATACAACCTTGGTGAGTGCAGACGGCTGAATAGGCTCGTACAGTTTCGTCGGACTCCCGATATATGAGAACCTGATTGCTTCCTACTGCTAGCTGTACAGCTTCACCCACCGGTAGTTGATCCAGTCTAATGGCTTGGGTTAGGGCACCCCCTGAGAACGTTTCTTGTTCTGGGCCCGTTGAACATGCTGCGAAGGTCACTGCCGCGGTGGCGATGCCACTGGCTGCGAGGAAGGAACGTCGCGACGGGTTATTCTGACAGCAACTCATATGGAATTCGACTATTTTTCTAATGGGTCTGGATCAAGCAAGGCCACGGTAATGACAGCCGAGGTTGCTTGGATCTGCCAGGGGCGTGCTCCCAAATCAGACAGACGACGTTCAACTGATTCTGGAGTGATGGGTTCCGGCGGGCGCCAGCAAATCTCTCGCAAGGTTTCAGGCAGCAAAAGATTCTCTAGGGGCATGTTCTGCTGATCGGCAACTCGTGCCAGCCGATTACGACACGTTTGCAGCCGGCGAGCAGCCAGTGGTTCCTTGTCGCGCCATGCCTTGACTGCCGGTGGTGACTGGGAGGACGCTCGCATGGGAGGTACCTTGTCCGGATCTTGGGCTACTTTAATGCCATCCTGGACGGCTTGCAGCCAACGGCGTGCGTCACGAGAGGCGGCCTTGCGGCGCATCCGTGGAATTTTCATGAGCTGAGGCACGGTGCGTGGCTTTGATTTTGCTACCGCGACGAGAGACCGGTCATTGAGGAGCTTACCTGGTGGGAGATCTCGTGATCTGGCAATCTTTTCACGTGTTGTCCATAGCGATTTTACGATCGCTAGTGTCCGACGATCCGTGATCTCGTGTATTCCTGAGGTGCGCCTCCACGGATCTTTGCGGGGTGGCTTGTGCGGTCGAGTGAGTAGTGAATTGAACTCTTCGTAGGCGATTTCAAGCTTGTGAGCTGCCTGCAACTCGAGGATGATGACGTCACGCAACTCGTGTAGTAGTTCAACATCAAGCGCTGCATAGTTCCGCATATCTTCTGGTAACGGCCGGACTGACCAATCTGCTGCAGAGTGTTCTTTGGCCAGTGTGATGTTGAGCTTGTGCTCGAGTAGAGCAGACAAACTCACCTTGTGGTACCCGAGAAGACGACCGGCTAGCTCGGTATCAAAGAGTCGGTCGGGCCATAAGCCGGCTTGTCGTAGCGAAGGAAGATCCTGGATGGCTGCGTGGAGAATCCACTCGACACCGTTGAGGGCTTGCTGAATTGGTGCAAGACTTTCCAAAGCTTCTGGATCCAGCAGCCATATAGTGTCGCCTTGACGCTTGAGCTGAATGAGAAAGGCACGTTGTCCGTATCGGTAGCCACTAGCCCGTTCAGTATCAACAGCTACGGGCCCGGTGCCGGCACGAAGTTTTTCCGCAACGTGCTCGAGCTGGGCTTGAGTATCAACGATTGGGGGAATCCCACCGACTGGCTGTTCAATGAGGGTCGGCTCGTCGTGACGGTCTTGAGGTTGATGGCCCTGGTGGACGTTATCTGGAGAATCTTCAAAACCATCTGCGGTGAGATGCGCGCTAGAAATCGTTACTTCCTTCGGATTGGATTCAGTGGGATCACACCCTCTGAAACGGGTGGCAAACCGGCGAACGTGCACACCATATCGGTCCAAGCTGTCAAATGTCTATTTAGATTATCGCCGGCGGGCGTCCACGATGCGCGCAGTTCTAAATCGGTGGTCTCACTCTGTTGATCGAGCATGCCGAAGCCTTTTGAGAGAACTCTAGTGGCTGTGCCGCCTGGTTGCCGGTACGTGGCAGAAGCTTCGTCGAGTGATTCCAGAATCCAGGTCCAGGCGACCTCAGTCAGGAGGGGATCCTCTCCAAGGTCAGATTCGACACTCGTGCGAATGTAGGTGATAATTCTGAAATTGCCATCCCATACATCAGAGTGTTGACTGTCATAGAGGAGAATGAAACGTCCTACGGCCCGCGCTTCGCCGTCACTATCTGCGACGTCTGCGGCCATTGCGACGGCGTAAGGTGCAAGCTTTGCGGGAGCAGGTACTTCCACAATGTCAACCTCAGCACGCGTGCTTGCCTGCCGCAGCTCATCAAGGGCGGCCCGGAAAGTCTGCGGCGCATCATGCAGTGCTTGCGTGTGGGATTCTTGTGGATTCACACTCCTAGGTTAAACCCGTACTTGAAGGATTCGGTGGCGGCGCGCCGCACGAAAACGATGAGACGATTATTCTGCAGACTTTGTCAAATCCAAGCTGAGCGAATTGAGGCAATAGCGCAAATCAGTTGGTGTATCGAAGCCTTCACCGGAGAAGACGTGGCCCAGGTGAGATTCGCAGTTTCTGCAAAGAACTTCAACTCGCGTCATCCCCATTGAAGTGTCTTCGACGTAGGTGATTTTGTCGTTGTCCGTTGGGGCATAAAACGAAGGCCACCCGCAACGGGCATCGAATTTTGTTTCGGATTTGAAGAGCTCTTCACCGCAGGCCCTGCAGGAGTAGGTACCGACATCTTCGGTGTCCCAGTATTCTCCCGTGTACGGTCGCTCAGTACCTGCTTGACGAAGCACATGAAAAGCTTCCGGGCTGAGTCGTTCTTGCCATTGTTGGTCGGAAAACGACTGAGCTTCTGCACGGGATAACCGCTGATTGGTGTTGGTAGAAAGATCTGATGGAGTAGTCATGACTCTAATATATCGTGGAGAAAAGTCTGGTGGCTAGAGATTTGCCTGACTGCAAAACCTGCCGTATTCGAACAGAGGTACTGTGACAGAGACACTAGCGAAATGTGTGCGTACAGGTAACAATGTAGGCATGGGTGATAGCAACCTTCGAAACATTGTTCGACAGCCTTTTCGTGGCCTGCAGCATCAACCAGCAAAACGGACTGTGCGCTGGTCTGCAGTTGGTGCAATTACTGGTGCTCTTGCAGGTACTGCACTTGCTGTCATTCCGACGCTGGCGTCAATTTTTGCTCGCACAGTGGTGACGCCAGACCCGAAGCCTACGGAAGACGTACACGTATATAACTATTGGCCGCGCCGCGGAACATCCGGACATGGCTTGATCGAATTATCCATCACACACCAGACAACCGTACGGGGTCAGTATGCCCTGGTTTTCGATGAAGGTAACGGTGTGGCACGTATCGGTGCGGTCACGGCTACTGACCGGAAACGGGACACAGTAACTCGGATTGTCGAAGAGGTATATAGCGGGGATCTTGCCCAAACTGTTCGTGGTAGATGGGCGGGGTTCGTTTGGCCTACTCCAACTGAAGCCGGTTATGCATTTCGTAATATCGACATTCCTGTGGATGATGGTTTAGCTCCAGCCTGGTTTATCAAACCAAAACGTCCATCCCAGCATTCCAATACTTGGCTCATCACTGTTCACGGCAGAGGTTCTAAACGCAATGAGGGTCTTCGCATGATGCGTGTAGCCCAGCGGATGGGTATGCCTGGATTGCTGGTCTCGTATCGAAACGACGGTGACGCACCGGATGCTCGGGACCGAAAATTTGGTCTTGGAGCAACGGAGTGGCCAGATATTGAAGCTGCGATTCTCTATGCATTGAATAATGGAGCCACCTCTGTAGTTCTGGGTGGTTTTTCGATGGGTGGTGCAGTCAGCCTCCAAGTCATGTACCGGTCAGCATTGTCCAGCTACATTCGTGGGCTCGTCCTGGTGGGCCCTGTCATCGATTGGATGGACGTTCTGCGTCACCAAGCACAGATCAATAAATTGCCACACATTGCAGGCAAGTTGGGGAGCTGGCTGATCGAGTCACCGTGGGGGAAGACCATCACTGGTTTGGCGTCACCGGTCGACCTGCGACGTTTGGACTGGGTGGCACGTTCTGACGACATCACCCACCCGATCCTGATTTTGCATTCCGAACACGATGATTTTGTGCCGATTGGCCCCTCAGCGCAGCTTGCTGCAAAGAACCGACAGTTGGTCAGTTTGGTTCGCTTCCAAGATGCTCGCCACACTCGCGAATGGAATGTGGACCCGGAAAGATTCGATTCGGCAATGCTTACCTGGTTACACGTTTTGTTGACTGGCCCTCAACAGCCTCGATTAAGCCTGTCCAGCCCAAAGACTGCTGAATAGTCGGCTTGCCTCTATAATGGGAGCAATCAGTTTTCCAGAATGCCCGTGACGAAACGCGGGAGAGGAGTTCTATACAGTGGCAGGTCACTCAAAATGGCACACAACGCGACATAAGAAAGCAGCGTTGGATTCCAAGCGTGCCAAAATGTATGCCAACCACATTAAGGCGATTGAAGTTGCCGCGCGTGCCGGCGGCGCGGATCTTGACGGGAACCCAGCGTTAGAAGTCGCGGTCACCAAAGCCAAGAAGCAGTCGGTGCCCAATGACAACATCGATCGCGCTATTAAACGTGGTGCAGGACTCACCGGTGAAGTTATTGATTATGCCGAGATTATGTATGAAGTCCGTGGTCCTGAGGGGTCAGCGCTGTTAGTTGAATGCCTGACGGACAATCGCAACCGTGCGGCATCGGAAGTTCGTGCAACTGTTACCCGTAACGGTGGCTTTATGGCAGATCCTGGTTCCGTCGCCTTCATGTTCCAACGCAGAGGTGTTGTGCGCGTACCAGCTGATGACCACTCTGAAGACGACATCATGATGGCTGTCATCGAAGCCGGTGCGGATGAAATCCTTCGTTCTGGGACAGCCTTTGAAATTGTCTCCGATCCTTCGGACATCCAAGCCGTCGCCAAGGCGCTAGATGACGCAGAAATTTCGTACGACTCTGATGATGTCGAATTTTTTGCTGATATGAAGGTCGAACTGGATGCAAAATCTGCCCAATCCTTTATCGAACTCTGGGATGCTGTGGAAGAGCTCGACGACGTGCAAAACGTCTATGCCAATGTAGAGATTACTGCTGAAGTTCTTGAAGAACTGTCAGCGCAGGACGCTTAGGTGCAAGACCGCAGTCGCCGGTCCCAGCCGGTCAGTCAGCTTCGTGTGTGTGCAGTCGACCCTGGACTGACCAGGTGTGGCATCGCGGTCGTCGATATTGCAGCCAATCGCAAGGCAGAACTCGTGGATGTCGTGGTCGTCGGAAGCCCGGGGACGGATCCCATTGGTGAACGCCTAGCCGTGATCGATAAGGCCATGGACACATGGTTGGATAAGTATCAGCCGGACCACTTAGCGATTGAACGGATGTTTGCCCAGAACAATACGCCGACGATTATAGGGACAGCCCAAGCTTCCGGAGTGGCCATCGCCGCCGGCGCAAGGCGCAACGTTCCGACAGCATTGCTAACACCGTCGGAAGTCAAAGCCGCTGTCACCGGTTCGGGATCAGCGGATAAGAATCAGGTCACCTCGATGGTGATGCGTATTCTGGGTTTGAAAGCTGCGCCAAAACCTGCCGATGCTGCCGATGCGATCGCGATCGCCATTGCACATGCCTGGCGAGGTGGGCTCTTTGGCCGGGGCTTAGACACCGGAAAGCTCACCAGTCGTAGCGCTGCTTCAAAGTTTTCTAGTGCTCGGCCGGAAACGAATCTGACGCCAGCACAAAAACTCTGGCTTGCAGCAGAACGGCGCGCTAAATAATCGAAAAATTGTGGGCATTGGTACGGTTATCCCATACGGGGTCCACACTGATTTGATGGCGTTATTGCTATCAGAGGGAGAATGCATGATCTCGTCGCTAACCGGCGAAATTCAACACATCACCGTCGATAACGCTGTCATCGCGGTCGGTGGGGTCGGCTATCTTTTTTCGGCAAGCCCAAACACACTCTCAATGCTTCGGACCGGCCAAGAGGTAACTGTCCAAACACAATTACTGATTCGTGATGATAATCCAGTGTTGTATGGGTTCAGTACGGCCGATGAACGCGAAATTTTTGAAGTCATGATGAGCGTTTCGGGTATCGGGCCACGAATCGCACTGGCTGTACTTTCTGTATTTGATCCAGACGAAGTGCGACAATATATCGATCAGCAAGATGATAAAGCGTTTACGAAAGTTCCGGGTATCGGCCCAAAATCTGCTCGACGCATTATTCTTGAACTCTCCGGAAAACTTGTTCCACGTGAAGAAGCCGAGACTGGTGCCAAATCGTCCCGAAGCGGAGAGCCTGTTTGGAAAGAGCAAGTCCATCAAGCACTGATTGGACTTGGTTGGAATGAAAAAGACGCCACCAAAGGTATTGAACAAGCGTTGGAAGCTGACTCAGAACTGGCAAGCTCTGTAGACATTTCGGCAGCATTGCGCGCTACGCTCCGCAACCTTGGTGAGGGACAGACAAGGCAGCGACTCTAATTTATGACTGAATCCGCATTACCACCGAACTCCGATGAGGATCGCATAGTTGCCGGTAGCGCAGTGAATGAAGAGCGCGAGGTCGAAGCAGCGCTTCGGCCTAAAAACCTTGCGGACTTCGTCGGTCAGCATCGAGTTCGCAACCAACTCTCCCTTGTTTTGGAAGCAGCTAAACTTCGCGGTGCAACTGCCGACCATATTTTATTGTCCGGCCCCCCTGGCCTGGGGAAAACCACCCTGTCGATGATCGTTGCAGAAGAGATGGGATCTCCGTTACGTATTTCTTCCGGACCAGCAATTCAGCACTCGGGAGATTTAGCTGCCATCCTGTCGTCCCTCACCGAAGGTGAAGTCCTCTTCCTTGATGAGATTCACCGTATGTCACGTCCGGCAGAAGAAATGCTCTACATGGCAATGGAGGACTTTCGTGTAGATATCGTGGTTGGTAAGGGCGCCGGAGCGACATCGATCCCACTAGAACTTCCTCCTTTCACCATCGTCGGAGCAACGACCAGAGCGGGGCTTCTTCCTGGGCCGTTACGTGACCGGTTTGGATTTACTGGACACCTTGATTTTTATTCAAATGAAGAACTGGAACTTGTGCTCCGTCGTTCCGCTGCCATGCTGGACATGCGATTGAATAGTGCGGCATTTACCGAGATCGCGTCACGGTCTCGAGGCACCCCGAGGATTGCGAATCGTCTGCTGCGCCGCGTGCGCGACTGGGCGCTGGTCAATAAGCTCTACGATGTCGATGAGCATGCTGCAGCAGCGGCATTGGATATGTACGAAGTCGATTCACGTGGTTTAGACCGCTTAGACCGGGCTGTTCTCGATGCACTGTGTACAAAATTCCATGGGGGACCAGTCGGCTTATCTACCCTGGCAATAGTGGTCGGGGAGGAGGTCGAGACCGTTGAAACCGTAGCGGAGCCGTATTTGGTTCGGGAGGGGCTGCTGGGCAGGACGCCCCGAGGCCGTATCGCAATGCCAGCAGCCTGGGAACATCTTGGCCTTACGCCACCGGAGGATTCAACGACCAAGGGTTTATGGTCGTTAATGGACGACGGTGCTTCCCGACAGACCGACACCGCATCGCGGCTCAATGAACAGCCTACTGACGCGGTTCAGGGGAGCGTCGATGATATCTTATCCACCGATGACGGCGACGACTGAGCTACCGCTCTTCGTCTGAGGCGTGTTGAGTAGTCACGGAATTCACGCTATTTCGGTGTGCACATTAGGATAGGCTGAGACATTATATATAGATTGCCGGATTTCCGGCCAATTTTCTCGTGGATACTGCCCAGTGTCCAGTACGAAAACAAGATAGTTGGTAGACGCTTATGACTTTTAATCTCGAAACAGCCACCGTCGTTGCACAGGCTGGGGGCGGTGAACAAGGCGGCTCCAGCATGTTTATGCTTATCATGTTGGCAGTACTGGGCCTGTTGTTCTTCATGATGATCCGTCGCAGCCGCAAAGCCATGAAGAAGCAGCAAGAACAGCGTGCTTCCATGGAACCTGGCATGGACGTTATGACTACATTCGGCCTGTATGGCACAGTCGTGGATGTGAACCACGACGAGAATAAAGCAACGCTCGAACTGTCACCCGGTCAGTACGCCACTATTCATTTGCAGGCTGTTGGTCAAGTCGTGGAAGAACCTGCCGAAGACGAGCTGCCAGAATCTGACATCACGGTCGATGACGTACCTGATTACCCAGAGCAGTCTTCCACCGAGCCTTTAGAGAATGAATACGGTTCAGAATATAAGAACGATCCACGCGATGATAGAGATCGCTAACCATCCGCACTCAATAACGAACAAACAATCGAAGGCCCCTTGACCTATGGCGTCTAAGACCCCACAATCCCGTGCCCGGCGATCTCTGGCGTGGCTAACTGCGATCATCGTTGGCCTAGGTATCATCCTGGGGATCGGTATTGCAACGGATAATTCGAACGGTGTGCCGCTGTTGGCGCTCGATCTTGAGGGCGGCACCCAAATGGTGCTATCCCCAGAAACATCTACTGGTGAAGCCGTCACCTCGGAACAGATGAGTCAGGCTGTCGAAATTATTCGTCAACGTGTTGATGGTTCTGGTGTTTCGGAAGCAGAGATCAATACTCAGGGCGACAACAACGTTGTGGTATCGATGCCTGGCGCCCCGGACGAACAGACGCGTGAGCTTATTCAAGCTTCCGCGAATATGGAGTTTCGTTCAGTGATAACGTCTGGGCCATTTACTGCAGTCCCAGAAGAGGAACGCACGGACGTATCTGACATTCCGGAACCTGAAGCGGAACCCGAAAACGGTTCGGACCCCAACTGGATCACGCCTGAGTTGTACGATGAGTTCCAGAGCACCGATTGCAGTGCCTCTGATGCCAACCAGGTTCGCGATAACCTCCCGGCTGATGAAGCCGTTATCGCCTGTGACTTCGACACGGGCTCTAAGTACATTTTGGGACCAATGGAGATTTCTGGTGATCAGATCGATTCTGCAGATCACGGAATGTCTCAGACCCCTACCGGCGTCTCGGCTAGCTCATGGGTTGTTAATATTGCTTTTGAGGATGAAGGGTCTGCCGCCTTCCGTGACGTTACCCAGCGTTTGACGGGAATGAACCCGCCGCAGAATCAGTTTGCTATATTGCTAGACGGTCAGATCGTATCCGCCCCGGCATCGCAAGCGGTGATTACAGACGGTCGAGCCCAGATTTCTGGTGACTTTAACGAAGAAAGCGCTGCACAACTTGCCGAGCAGCTCGAATATGGTGCGCTCCCTATTACGTTTGAAGTTGAATCGGAGCAGCAAATTTCGGCGACTTTAGGACAGGACCAACTGTTCTGGGGTCTCGTTGCCGGTCTCATCGGATTGGGGCTGGTAGCGGTCTACCAGTTCTTCCAATACCGCGCCTTAGGCTTGGTTACGTTATCGTCCATCGTAATTATGGGCTTCTTGACATATCTGTCGATCGTGTTGCTCGGTTGGTCAGATAACTATCGGCTTTCGCTGGCAGGTATCGCAGGCATCATCGTTTCGATTGGTCTTACTGCGGACTCCTTCATTGTGTATTTTGAACGCATAAAGGACGAAATGCGAAACGGACGACCATTCGAGTCAGCGGTTAACTATGGCTGGGATCGGGCCAAACGAACCATTACTGTGTCGAAGCTTGTGAACGTTCTGGCGGCAGTGGTTCTGTATTTCGTAGCTGTTGGCAACGTGAGAGGATTCGCTTTCACCCTTGGACTCACCTCCATAGCGGATCTTATTGTGGTGTTCTTGTTTACTCACCCGGTCATGAAGTTGTTGGCCACCACCAAATTCTTCGCGAGCGGCCACCCCATGTCGGGGATGGATCCTTCCCTGCTTGGCCAGAAACCTCTCTATCAGGGTGCCGGACGTGTTCGTGAATTTCGTCCAGATGAGGCCGTGGCGCCACAACGCGGGAAGAAGAACACTAGGTCCAGCAAGGAAGCCCAGAAACGACAAACTATCGCTGAACGGCGAGCTGCCGAGAGAGCGGAAGCATTACAAACGACCAGATCATCGGACAATACGTCTGCACAGGAGGACTCATGAGTCGCTTAGCAACTTGGGGTAATGAACTGTATGCGGGCAAGAAATCGTACCCGTTCGTGCAAAAGTGGAAAACCTGGTTCACGGTCGCACTAATTTTACTGGCCATAGCCGGCGGGATTACTGCTCTGCGCGGTGGTTTCAACATGGGCATTGATTTCCGAGGTGGCTCTGAGTTCACCGTCTCAGGCGTCGAGAATACGGATCCTGTACTCGGTGAAGAGGCTGTTTCTGAAGTGATTCCGGAAACCGAAGCTACAGCAACGAATATTGCTGGCGGCACCATCCGCGTTCAGACAACAGAACTGTCGGATGAACAGACTCTGGAGGTTGCCGAGAATTTACAGCAGGGATACAACGTCACCGCTGAGCAAGTGACCTCGAACTTCGTTGGTCCTACTTGGGGTCAAGCAGTGTCCCAGCAGATGTTCGTGGGCCTGATCGTATTTCTGGTGTTGGTAGCCTTGTATCTGACGATTTATTTCCGAACTTGGAAGATGTCCGCTGCAGCTATCGTCGGCCTTCTGTACGTCGTGATCCTGACAGTGGGCATTTACGGGGCCATTGGTTTTGAAGTCACACCACCGGCCATTATCGGCTTTCTACTCATTCTGTCCTATTCTCTCTATGACACAGTGGTGGTCTTCGACAAGATACGGGACAACACACAGAACTTAGCAGAGGATCGCCAGAGAACATTTGACGAGCTCGTCAACTTGGCAGTCAACCAGACATTGGTTCGTTCCATCACAACTTCCATCGTGGGAATTTTACCGGTCGGTTCGATTCTGTTCATTGGTGCCGGACTACTGGGTGCTGGGACGCTGCGTGATATTTCCCTTTCCATTTTTGTGGGCATTATTGTCGGAACTATCGCTACCTTGTTTATTCAGGCCCCGTTGTATGCCCTGTTCCGCAGAAACGACGACGATATTACAGATCGCGATGAACGTATTTTACGTCGTCGCGGGTATGAAACAGACCAAGAGACTGAAAACGATGCCGAAACTGCGACGTCTCAATAGACGGTAGTAGTGGAATATACGCGCTGTCCTGTAGCCTGGAATCCAAGCTGCGGGGCAGCGCTTTATTTTATTAAAGTGCTCGAACGTCGCTGAGAAATGGTTGAAACGTAATTGCGCGAAGTAAGCTAAGTCTCTCAAGCAAATCTTCAGGGAAAAGGGGAGGGATCGTGGCTTCAACTCGACCGGCTTCATCTCACGGCGGGCAGACAGGCTCCGATGCGCTAGTACCCGCACGTGGTTTTGGTCGGTTTTCTCGTCTGGCCGGTCGCGGCTACTCACCGCTATTGGAACCTTTGATCCGCACATTGAAGGTACGTCAGCCAAAAGACGATATTGGTCCTATAATCCGCGCGTTCAATGTGGCGAACTATCACCACCGTGAGCAATACCGGAAATCCGGTGATCCTTACATTACGCATCCGGTGGCTGTAGCCACGATCCTTGCGGAATTAGGGCTTACCGGCGAGACCCTTATTGCCGCACTCCTTCACGATACCGTCGAAGATACCGATTATACGCTTGAACAGCTGGACAAAGATTTTGGCCCGGACGTCACGCTCCTGGTAGATGGTGTCACGAAACTTGATCGTGTTAAATTTGGAGCCGCGGCAGAGGCCGAGACGGTTCGCAAAATGATCATCGCCATGGCTAAGGACGTGCGTGTGCTGATGATCAAGCTCGCTGATCGGCTCCACAATGCTCGAACATGGCGATATGTTGCCCCAGAATCCTCAGCCCGCAAGGCCAAGGAGACTCTTGAGATATATGCCGCCCTAGCGCACAGGCTGGGTTTGAATACCATCAAATGGGAGCTTGAGGATCTTTCGTTCGCCGCCTTGTGGCCAAAGGTCTATACGGAGATTGTGCGGTTAGTAGGCGAGCGAACTCCGCAGCGCCAGAAGATTGTCGCGAACCTGACAGAGCAGGTTGATAAGGAGCTCCGGTCATCAAAGATTCGTGCCACAGTCACGGGACGTCCAAAGCATTACTACTCTATTTATCAAAAAATGCAGGAGCAGGACAAAGAATTCAATGAGATCTACGACCTGCTCGGGATTCGCGTGCTCGTAGAGTCTGTACGCGATTGTTATGCCGTATTAGGGGCGCTGCATTCTCGGTGGTCGCCGATCCCAGGCCGGTTCAAAGATTACATTGCCATGCCCAAGTTCAATATGTATCAGTCATTGCATACCACTGTGATTGGACCCGGCGGCAAGCGGATCGAAATTCAGATTCGCACTCACGAGATGCACCACCGGGCTGAATACGGTGTAGCGGCCCACTGGGCATATAAACGCGCTGGAACTGCTGATGCAGAAACACCTGGCTGGTTGAAGACGGTGTTGGATTGGCAAGAAGACGCATCTGATCCTAATGACTTTCTTGATTCCCTGCGGACCGAGATTGGTGCAGCAGAAGTCTACGTGTTTACACCAAAGGGCGAGATCAAAGCGCTGCCCTCTGGTTCTACCCCGGTCGATTTTGCTTATAGTGTGCACACCCAGGTTGGACACCGAACTGTGGGTGCCCGAGTGAATGGTCGCCTCGTACCGCTGAACACAGTGCTCAACCACGGCGACTCGGTGGAAGTCTTCACCGATAAGGATGAAAGCGCGGGCCCGTCTCAAGATTGGCTTGGATTCGTCCGGTCTGGTCGAGCCCGTAATAGGATTCGACACTGGTTCTCTAAAGAACGCCGTGATGAAGTTATTGAGCGGGGCAAAGAGCTTCTGACCAAAGAAGCTCGCAAACACACACTTTCGCTTCAACAGATGTTGAGCACCGATACATTAACAAAAGTTGCCAAGGGATTACACTACGAAGACATCCAAGGGCTTTATGTAGGCATCGGGGAGGGGTCCGTTTCCTTACAAAACGTCTTGCAGCGGATCGAAAACATCCTCGAACCGGAGCCTCATAAGGATGAACCTGAACCTGATACTGTGTCGATCCCCACGATCCCGCAACCGTCCCGTCATGCAGATTCGGGGATTGTTGTGCCTGGTGCCGGCGACGTACTGGCCAAGTTGGCACGTTGTTGTGCTCCTGTGCCACCGGACCGTATCGTAGGTTTTGTCACGCGAGGGTCGGGAATTTCCGTTCATCGAAACGACTGTCCTAATGTGGTTCACACTCCGGAATCGGATCGTCTAATAGAAGTCGAATGGGCTCCAACCTCTGAAGCAGCATTTACAGTTGACATTCTTGTATTGGCCTTGGACAGAAAACAGCTCCTCTCAGACCTGACGGTCGTATTAGCTGAACACCATGTCAACATACTTTCGGCCAACGTGAAGACTCGACGTGACCGGGTGGCGGAAACAAGTTTTGTTTTTGAAATGGGAGATACTGGACATTTACAACACCTGATGAATACGGTGCGGCAGGTTGACGGTGTTTATGACGTCTACCGTCGATCGGATCGAAAAAAGAAGCCTTCGGCAAATTAAAGTGCGTGGGTTTCTGCTGAACTTCTAGCTTGCAGCCGAAGCTGCTCTAGACATTTCAGAGCTTGTTGCATGCCATCTAAGTGGCGTTTGTTGTGGAAACGCTCTTGAAGATGATCTAGATCCACCTGGTTAGCTAGTTCTCCTGCACAGGAGTGGTGGCGTGCGGTGCGTCCCGTACGCAGTAGGTCTTCGATGGTTAATTCCAAGCTCGTGACAACGATGCCTCCGCTGACCAGAAGATCTTCATCCGCAATATCACTTCGTTGCAAATAGTCGATATGTCGAAATGCGGTTGGGATAATTTTTGAGCGTAAACGCGTCCCTTGGTAGGTGGCAGTGGCGGCTTCAAACATTTCAGGTGATTGCCCACCGAGGTGAATCCACGCAGCCGTGAGCATCGTCGCCGTCCAGTCGCCGGCGATGAGCTGTTCACCTGCTAAACGGACCCCCTTTGCTCGCTGCGCTGCTGTATCGGGTGTGGTGACGTCAACGTAGTACGGTCCGAATTGTGGGCGCAGCACACCGTGGTATGTCATTGCTGAGAGTTCCGACGGTGAATAAGGCTCGTGCGGAACGTAGAGATCGTAGTGGTTCGTGATGGAATCAAGTGCAAGAAAAACCATGAGACCATGATGACAAAAAACAACCCCGGCCGAAGGTGTGTCGGCCGGGGTTGTGGATAACTATTTGACAGGGATATTAGCTCGCTGGGTTATTCACTAGCTGCTTGAACGACCTGCAACCACTGGCGACGCGCCTCTAGAGCTTCTGTTGCAGCAGCAATCTTCTGCTGATCGCCTGCTTCTTCGGCTTGGGCTAGATCTGTTTCCAACTGTTCAATAGCGTCTTCCAACTGCGTTTGGGCTGAGTTGGTCCGTGCTTTAGTTTCCGGATCGCTACGGCGCCAATGATCTTCTTCTAGTTCAGTCAAAGCCCGTTCAAGTTTACCGATTCCGGCTTCCATACGGCTCATGTCCTTGCGAGGTACACGACCCGCTGCTTCCCAGCGGGCACGAATATCCTTCATGACATTCCGCGCCGAATCGATGTTTTTGAAAGGCAGATGTTGCTGAGCCTCCTGGAGGATCTCGTCCTTGGTCGCAAGATTCGCTTCATACTCGCGATCAACTTCGGCGTTTGCCGCATCGCGAGCGTTGAAGAACACGTCTTGTGCGCCACGGAAACGAGCCCACAAGGCGTCGTCATCTTTTCGCGAGGCACGGGGGGATTCCTTCCACTCGTTCATCAGATCTCGATACTTCAGAGTGGTTGGGCCCCAGTCGGTGGAGTTCTGCAGAGCTTCGGCACGAGCAATCAGATCTTCTTTAACCTTCTTGGCTTCAGCGTTACGGGCGTCTAACTGGGAGAAGAACGCGCGACGATTCTTTTCGAATGCATTGCGAGCGGAGCGGAAACGTTGCCAAAGAGCATCTTCAGCAGTGCGCGGTAGGCGAGGACCAGCTTTTTGGACGGCACGCCAGTGGTCAAACAATTCGCGCATTTTGGCAGTGGATTGTTTCCATTGAGTCTTGTTTGGATCCTGAGCCGAGATTTCTTCGGCGCGCGCAACGATTTCCTCACGTGCGCTTTGTTGTTCAGCAAGCGCTTTCTCGCGTTGAGCCTGTTGCTGAGCATGTCGTTCGACGAGTGCGTTACGTAGTGTCTTTGACTGCTCACGAAGTTTGGTCATATTGCCCACCATTTGACGTTGGGCAATCACCTCGTCGATCTGAGCGAGCGTTTTTTCTAGTTCCCTATTGGCTGCATCGGTCTCTAGACGCTGTTTGAGGAGCTGCAGCTGCGTCATAACATCGTCATATTTGCGAACGAAATAGGCTAGAGCATCGTCTTTGGAAGCTTCTGGAACCTGGCCCACTTCAACTTTTTCATCGCCATCAAGGAGAGTTACGACTCCCTCATCAGAAATTTCAGCAAATTGTTGAGCTTCCGTGAGATTCGAAGTATATGCCGGGGCTGGTGCAACTGGCGCCACCGGAGTTACTTCGGCAGGCGTTACAGAGCTTGGCTTGGGAGCCGCCGGTTTTGGGACGTCGGGTTGTTGACTAGGTGTCACCGCTAAAACTTTCTTCCTAGGTGGAGATCCCGTCAGCCATGGGAGGACTGTTATGAGATGGTCACTGTTAGCTTACGGGAAACGCATACAATGGCAGAGTACTTTAAAAAGCAGGCACGAATGTGCTCATTGCAGCGCAGGCGAGCTTAACCCCTTGGAGAATATACCGACATGTCCCGTAAGACTTCATTATCTGGATTTCACGAATGGTTGCCACAAGAGCGTCTCGTTGAACTCCATGTGCTCAATACGCTTGCAGAGGTCTTCGAACTCCATGGATTTTCTAGCATCGAAACCCGCGCCGTTGAATCGCTGGGTACGCTCCTTCGTAAAGGGGAAATCGATAAAGAGGTATACACCGTTTCACGCATCCACGAAACTGATGCACCGGACCCCACGGATACCTCTCGACTCGCCCTGCACTTCGACCTGACAGTACCCTTTGCGCGCTATGTGACCGAAAACGCCGGCCACCTAACCTTCCCGTTCCGTCGGTACCAGATACAAAAAGTCTGGCGGGGCGAACGACCTCAAGAGGGTCGTGCTCGCGAATTCACACAGGCTGATATCGACGTGGTCGGCGACGGCGCACTGGACTTCCGGCATGACATAGACGTTGCACTGGTCATGGCCGAAGCATTAGCGAAACTGCCGATCGGCCAGTTCGTCATTCGCATCAATAACCGCAAACTTGCCGAGGGCTTTTATCAGGGTATTGGGCTGGATGACACCGCCGGGGTATTACGCAATATCGATAAATTGGAGAAAATCGGTGCAGACAAAGTTGCCGAAGCACTCCAAGCAGAACTCGGGGCTTCTGCAGAACAGGCTGAACTAGCTCTGTCGCTGGCTCAGATCCGTGCCGAAGACTCTTCGTTCGTTGATGAGGTGCGTGCACTGGGTGTCGAAAATTCACAACTGGAAGAAGGTCTTCGCGAGCTTGCTGAGGTCATTGATGAGCTCCATAAACGTGCTCCAGGAACTGCCGTCGCGGATCTTTCAATTGCCCGCGGCCTCGACTACTACACCGGCACCGTGTACGAAACGAACCTCGTTGGCCATGAGCAGTTAGGCTCCATCTGCTCTGGCGGTCGGTACGACTCGCTGGCGACCAAGGGCAAGCGCACATTCCCAGGCGTTGGACTTTCCATCGGGGTAACACGATTGATTTCGCGAATGTTCTCGCAAAACATGGTGGAAGCCACTCGCAATGTGCCCACCGTTGTATACGTGGCATTGACCTCTGACGACGACTGGTCGGCAGCCCAAGACATCGCACAGACTCTGCGGTCGCGCGGCATCAACACCGAGGTGGCCACCAAGGCCGAGAAATTTGGCAAACAAATCCGTCACGCTGATCGTCGCGGTATCCCATATGTCTGGTTCACCAGCTATAACGAGGGTCAAGTTAGCCACGAAATCAAAGACA
This sequence comes from Yaniella sp., assembly GCF_030453185.1. GTDB lineage: Bacteria > Actinomycetota > Actinomycetes > Actinomycetales > Micrococcaceae > Yaniella. The sequence goes on from NZ_JAKDKW010000001.1 coordinate 102,635, forward strand.
TTCGCTCCGGCGATCAGGTCGCGGCAGACCCTGCCGTATGGATGCCTCCGACTGACGATCTGCAACCAGCCATTGTCGAAATCGATCACACCGGCAAATAGCATTGCCGCCGGTAGACTGACCACGAACACCACCAAGTTTTTATCAAATACGTAGAACTCAAAAGGGGAAACACAACGTGCTTCGCACCCATCAACTCGGCACACTCAACGCCGAGCACATCGGACAAACCGTTACAGTGGCGGGCTGGGTTGCCCGCCGCCGAGACCACGGTGGGGTAGCTTTTATCGACCTTCGCGATGCCTCGGGCGTCGCACAAATTGTGGTCCATGATGAAAGCCAATTCGATCATCTGCGCAACGAGTACGTGCTGCAGGTTACCGCCGAAGTGAAAGCACGCCCAGAGGGCAGCGAGAACGCGAATATTGCCACGGGTGCCGTTGAACTGTATGCCTCGGAAGTCACCGTGTTGAATACTGCAGCACCCCTACCGTTTCAGATCGATGAGCACGTTGAAGTCGGTGAAGAAATTCGCCTGGCCCACCGGTACTTGGACCTGCGCCGGCCAGAACCAGCCCGCATCATGCGCCTGCGGTCCGAAGTCAACCGAGTGGCACGTAACTTGTTGGCTGGTCAGGAATTCATTGAGGTTGAGACCCCAACCTTAACTCGTTCCACCCCGGAAGGTGCCCGCGACTTTGTGGTCCCAGCGCGGCTCGACCCAGGCTCCTGGTACGCGTTGCCACAGTCCCCACAGCTGTTCAAACAGTTGCTGCAGGTCGGTGGAATCGAACGCTATTACCAAATCGCACGTTGCTACCGTGACGAGGACTTTCGCGCCGACCGGCAGCCAGAATTTACCCAGCTGGATATCGAAGCCTCTTTTGTCGAAGAAGATGACATCATCGCGTTGGCCGAAGAACTCTTAGCAGCCATTTGGAAACTCATCGGCGTTGAGATTACTACACCGATTCCACGGATGACGTACCGCGAAGCGATGGAACAGTACGGAACCGACAAGCCAGACCTGCGCTTTGGCCTGCCCCTGACTGATATGACCGAATACTTCAAGGACACACCATTCCGGGTCTTCCAGAACGACTACGTCGGTGCCGTGGTCATGCCCGGTGGTGGCTCCCAGCCACGCCGGCAGCTCGACGCCTGGCAAGAATGGGCCAAACAACGCGGCGCACACGGTCTGGCCTACGTCCTGTACAAGGAAGACGGTGAGCTGACAGGTCCGGTCTCCAAGAACATCTCCGAAACAGAACTGGCTGGTCTAGCCGAAAAAGTCGATGCCAAGCCTGGGGATGCCATCTTCTTCGCCGCCGGTGATCCTGCCGCATCACGAGCACTGCTAGGAGCAGCCCGAGTAGAAATCGGTCACCGCACAGGTCTCATCAAGACCAACTCAGAAGTACCAGCAGAAGAACAAGACTGGGCCTTTGTCTGGGTAGTCGATGCCCCAATGTTTGAACCCGCGTCCGTGGCTGAAGCCGAAGGCGACGTCGCCGTTGGTGATGGCGCATGGACGGCAGTGCACCACGCCTTCACCTCACCCAAACCAGAATTCATGGATACCTTTGATACGAACCCGGGTGAGGCGCTGGCCTACGCTTATGACATCGTGGTCAATGGCAATGAGATCGGTGGTGGCTCAATCCGTATCCACAACCAAGAAGTCCAAAAACGGGTCTTCAACGTTATGGGTATCGCCGATGAAGAGGCCCAAGAAAAATTTGGGTTCCTGCTCGAAGCCTTCAAATACGGTGCACCACCACACGGTGGCATCGCTTTCGGTTGGGACCGTATCCTGTCGCTACTGGCCGGAACCGACTCGATTCGCGAAGTCATTGCCTTCCCGAAGACCGGTAACGGACATGACCCACTCACTGATGCGCCGGCGCCCATCACCGTTGAGCAACGCGCCGAAACCGGTGTGGACTACGTTCCAGAAGAAGATGAAGAAGACGTGACCCAAGAGGCCGACGCCTAACAGACGTAGCCCGCCAAACGCCGATCGAATCACCCAGTTCGGTCGGCGTTTCGTGTTCCGGAATGCGCATCTTGTCCGAACGGCATCATCAATTGGCCCACTGCCACCGTGTAACTTAATCTAGAACGTTTTCTTCAAGTCTGGACGATGTATTGGTTAGGCTGAGATGAAAATGGCTATGACTAGGCGCTGAGGAGTCACCGCACATGGAGCAAACTGGGGAGTCAACGAACGGGCTCAATGTTGTGCCCGGTTCGGTTGTCAGTGTGCGTGATGCTACCTGGGTGGTCACTTCTGCCACGGCAACCCCCTCCGGCACGTTGGTCAAAGTCCAAGGCCTATCAGAACTCGTACGCGACACAGAAGCAGCGTTCTACTCTGACCTCGACACTATTGAAGTGATTGATCCACGTGAGGCGACGGTCGTTGCTGATGAATCACCACGGTACCGCCAGACCCGGTTATACCTAGAGACAGTGCTTCGCACCACTCCGGTACCGTCGATCTCAGACGAGCTCACGGTCAGCACTCGAATACTGGCTGACCCGCTCCAGTATCAACGCCGAGCCGTGGCCAAAGCACTAGATCCATCGTTGATTCGCCCGAGAATACTGCTCGCAGATGCCGTTGGTCTTGGCAAGACGCTTGAAATCGGGATGATCCTGGCTGAACTCGTTGCTCGCGGTCGTGGTGAGAACATCCTGATTGTCACCCCACGCCACGTGCTGGAACAGATGCAGCATGAAATGTGGACGCGTTTTGCTCTGCCGTTTGTGCGGCTGGATTCAGTTGGTCTGCAACGCATTCGCCAGACGATCCCGGCAACTCGGAATCCTTTTACATATTTTAAGCGCGCTATTATCTCTATCGATACGCTCAAAACTCCACGGTACCGGGCACACTTGGAAAAACGTCGGTGGGATGCGGTCGTGATCGACGAATCCCATAACCTCACCAATACCGGCACGTTGAATAACGAGCTCGCTCGCGTCCTGGCCCCACGCACCGATGCGCTGATTCTCGCGAGCGCAACTCCACACAACGGGAAAGAAGAATCCTTTGCGGAACTCTTGCGACTGCTCGATCCAACCGTGGTGAGTCCGCAAGGCGAAATCGACTATGAAGCAGCCAAGAAACTGGTGATCCGACGGCATCGGTACTCGCCCGAAGTTGCCAGTGAAGTTGGGGCGGACTGGGCTGAGAGACCAGAACCGCAGAACCGGCTGATCGCAGCGAGTCCAGCAGAAGATGCTATCGCTACGGAACTGGCTGAAACGTGGCTGCATAACCCACATGGCAGCCCAGGGACCAACCGCCTCTTTGGGTGGACACTCGCCAAAGCATTTCTCTCCAGCCCGGCAGCGCTTGCAGAAACCATTCGTGAACGCCTCCGGCCTTCCAAGAACGCCAGTGCCACAGAAGTCACGGCACTCAAACGACTCCTCGAACTCACCGACGAAGCCATGGAAAAGTCGTCCTCGAAATTCGAGGCACTCGTCGACCACCTAAAAGCCATTGGTGTCGGTCCCCGAAATGACACCCGAGTCGTAGTGTTCGCAGAACGACTTGCCACACTCCATCACCTGCAGCAAGACGTGCAAGCTGCGCTGAAGCTCAAGCCGAAGCATATCGGTCTGCTGCACGGGGGACTGTCTGATGTTGAGCAATTAGAGACGGTTGAAGAGTTCAAACGCGGTACCTCAGATCTCAAAGTCTTGATTACCGGTGATGTGGCATCCGAAGGGGTGAACCTGCATGCTCAGTGTCACAACTTGGTGCACTACGACATCCCGTGGTCGTTGATCCGCATCGAACAGCGCAATGGACGTATTGATCGGTACGGTCAGACCAAGCCACCGCAGATCACAACATTGCTCTTGGAACCTTCGAACGAAAAGTTTTCGGGGGATGTGCGGATCTTTACTCGGCTGGTGCAGAAGGAGCACGAAGCACACCGGGCATTCGATGATGTTGGCGTGCTGATGGGGAAGTACTCTGCCGAAGCGGAAGAAAGAGCAGTTCGAGATGCACTGGTACAGCAACAGGATCTCGAGACAGCAGTCCCAGATAAGCCTGATCTTGGCAACGACCCGGTCGCCGCACTCTTGGTAGGGATGAGCATCACGGACTCGCTCCTTTCAGAAACACGAGCAGAGCCTGCTGCCGAAGCAAACGCTGAGACCGACAGTCTGACTCCAGTCGTTGTTGCTACGGAACCAGGGCTCTATGCGACGGATCTGCAGTACCTCGATGAAGCGCTTGACGAAGCGTTTAACGATCCACAGCGAGCAGTGGACTGGGACACCGACGACCGATACCACGTGGCCACGCTCGCGCCACCCAGAGATCTACAACGCCGGCTGAGATTCCTACCGCGTGATTACGTGCGCGAACGGAAAGTCCTGCAACAATTGCGGTTGGCGACCAGTAAACAAGCCGGTGAGAAATCCCTACGTGACGCGCGATCAGATGAGGATACAAACTGGCCGGCCGCTCACTATCTCGGCCCCCTGCACCCTGTGCTGGACTGGGCATCGGATCGAGCACTTGCCAACATGAGTCGTAATGAAGTGCCGGCCGTTCGAGGTGATGTGCCTGCGATCTCCTATCTGATGCTCGGCACGATTACGAACAAGCGCGGCCAAATTCTGAACCGAACATTTATGGGTGTTACCGGTGGTTTAGTCCAACCGGTTCAGAACCTCAGCGAATACTTCGCAGATATTGGGCTGACCGCAGACACCGCAAACCCGGGTGCCGTGAACACCGAACCGTTGCAAGCAGAAATGGCTGCAGCTGTTGATGCTGCAGCGCAACACCTGTCCTGGGTGCGGCACAGCCTATCGGCGGATGCCGAAGACCGGCTTGAGGCATGGATCCAACGCGCGCAACGGTGGACTTCTGAGTCAGACACGCTGATACAGCGAACCACTGTGCAGCAGCGCGCCGGTCGTGTTCGTGAAGAACTTGATCTGGCTGAAGAGCTCCGCCCGAACCAAGAGCTGGTACGTCCCTTATTAGCTGTCATGCCCCGTGAAGAAGGAGTGTAGCGTTGAGCTCATCTGAAGCATTTGTCATTATCAATGACTGGATCAGTGAACACTACTTCACCGATACCGGGCGAGGCGAGACATTCCAAAAGCAGATTCGTGCGCTAAGAAAAATCTGGGACGAAGATGCTGCCGATGGACACGACACCCCAGTCACGCGGTTCTCAGCCGAACGTCTCAAGATCCAGGAAGCCTTAGCCGGTTTGTCGATTGACGGTGCTGAAACGGCAGAGCGCGCGCGAGACGCATATGCCCGGTTACGCCAGATATTTGGCCACCACGGTCAACCCGAAGACCTCACGATGCAGCGTTCTCAAAACGATCTGACGATTACTGCGACCCGACTTGGTGAAGCGACAGATGTGCTGTGGCTAGATGCCACTGCTGTCACCGGGACTGACCAGGGGCCAGACCAAGTCCAACTCCTGGGCACCAACTGTCTGGATGACACTCCGCGGCCCGACCAGCCGGTCTCGAAACTCCTGTCCGAGCTTTATCTAACAGAAACGGCACCGAGCTTTATCGTCGTGGCGGCAGGCAACGTCTTGTTCCTCACCGATCGCCAACGTTGGCCAGAAGGCCGGTACCTCGCGGTTGATGTACAACTCGTAGCAGATCGGAACGAGACCAAAAAGGGTGGGGAGATTGACCGCCTTCTGGCAGTGTTTAGCCGGAATTCCCTGATGCCAAGCGATGATGGCAGTATTTGGTGGACCCAACGGCTCGAAGAGTCTCATCAACATGCAGTAGGGGTCTCACAAGATCTTCGCGACGGCATACGTGAATCCATTGAAATTATTGCCAACGATGTACTGATGCGAAGAACAGACCAAGGCCTCAGCAACGATGAGATTGACGGACAAGACTTGGCTCGTCAGTCGTTGCGATTCCTCTACCGCATACTGTTCCTGCTCTATGCGGAAGCATTCCCAGAACTGGGTGTCTTACCGAAGGGCGCGGGGGAGTACGATGCCGGCTACGGTATTGATCGTCTCCGAGAACTCTCCATGGTCGAATTGACCGACAGTCGGGAACAGCAAGGCACTCACCTTTATGAATCACTCGCTTTGCTCTTCCAACTGGTAAACGGCGATCATGCGACCCAACAGCATAAGAGTCCTCACGAAGATGAGCTCGAGGACGAACTCGAAACGATTTCCGCTGAAGGCCTGGTCTTCGAGTCATTAGAAGCCGACTTGTTCATGCCTGAAGCTACTCACCTGATCAACAGTTCCAAGCTCGGCAATTTGGCCATGCAGCACATTCTGCAACGCTTACTTCTTAGCCGCTCGGATAGTAAAGGGCCCCGCGGGTTTATCTCATATGCCAACCTTGGCATCAACCAACTCGGTGCCGTGTACGAAGGGCTGATGTCCTACACCGGCTTCATCGCAGAAACAGACCTTCGTGAAGTAGCGAAGAACGGGGACGCGTCCAAAGGATCCTGGGTTGTCTCCGTAGAAAAAGCTCTGGAGATCGATCCGAAGCACCTCGTAACCCGAATCGATGAACAGACGGGTATAAAAGAACCAGTCCTACATCCGAAAGGCAGTTTCGTATTCAGACTGTCAGGTCGGGAACGTCAACAGTCGGCTTCGTTCTATACGCCAGAGGTGATGACAAAGTTCGTTGTATCCCAGGCATTGGCAGAGTTATTGGACGAAAACACTCGCGCCGATGACATTCTGAACCTCTCCATCTGTGAGCCCGCACTTGGATCAGGTGCTTTCGTCATTGAGGCAGTACGCCAGCTAGCTGATGAATACCTCACCAGGAAACAAGATGAGCTCGGACAACAAATCGAGCCTGAAAGCTATGCTCAAGAACTTCAAGCAGTAAAAGCACAGATCGCGCTCCACCAAGTCCATGGAGTGGATCTGAACTCTACTGCCGTCGAACTGGCGGAAGTATCCCTCTGGTTGGACACTATGCAGCCGGGGCTCCATGCACCTTGGTTTGGGCTGCGACTAAAACGCGGTAACTCGTTAGTAGGTGCGAGGAGGGCTACCTACACGACTTATGGAGTCGAGAAGAAAAAATACCTCACCGAAGCTCCGGAACCTGCCCCAATGACCGGGTTAGCTGATGCATTAGAGCGGGGTTCTGTGGATTCCGCCGTGCAGGGACGGATCCATCACTTCCTCCTCCCGGGTGAAGGCTGGGGTGCTGGCGGCAAAGCTAAAGAAGTAAAGGACCTTGTTCCTACTGAGCAGAAGGCTCTGAATGACTGGGCACGGAGTACAAAAACAAAGCTCAGCAGTGACCAGATCAGAAGACTTCAAGGGTTAGCGCAGCGGGTTGAGACGCTATGGGGTCTTGCCACACGACGCTTACAAATTGCTGAATCTGAAGCGAGAAGATTCATTGACTATTGGCCACGAGAACGTGAAGCAGAGCATAACGTAATTACTCGTGAACAAATCGAGGCGTCGCTGGCCAATGAAAATGGCGCCTACCGCCGACTCAAACGGGTCATGGACGCCTGGACTGCCCTCTGGTACTGGCCACTCACGGAACGCGAAGTGCAACCACCAACCATCGATCAATGGATCGATGCCCTCGAAAGGATCCTTGGCAAACCAGGTAAAGAATCGAAGTTTGAAGGCCAAGACACATTACTGAGTTCAGCCGATTGGGACGAGCTGAACGAGTTTGAGGAACTGGATCTTGATTTTGCAGGGGCAGCCCGGATAGACGAGAAATTCTTCGACGATCATCCTTGGTTGCGAGTGCTGGAAGATGTTTCCCAGGAGCAAGCATTCTTCCATTGGGAGCTGGAATTCGGACCAGTATTTGCGCATGGCGGCTTTGACCTCCAAGTGGGTAATCCTCCGTGGGTAAGACCCCGTTCAGACGAATCTGCACTTCTTGCCGAATTTGATCCGTGGTGGCAACTCGCGGAGAAACCAACGCAGGCAGAAATTAGAACCAAACGCACGAACACTTTATCCACTACGAACCGTATTGATGAGTTTGTAGATGCGGCTGCAACAGTTCCTGCATTAGCTACTTTCTTACGTGCAAAATCTCAGTACCCAATCTTGAGCGGTCTGCAACCAGATTTATACAGGGTATTTATGGAGCGGACCTGGCGTTCGGCAAATGAACACGGCGTGAGCGCACTTGTACATCCTGAGTCACACTTCACAGAGAAAGGTGCTTGGAATCTTAGAACAGTTGCATATCAACGGTTGCGTCGCCACTGGCAGTTCATTAACGAATTTAAGCTGTATGAAATTGCCAATACAGCCACATACGGAGTTCACATTTACGGAGACCGGCGTACCAATCCTCACTTTGCAATGGCCGTTTCTCTATATCATCCTGATACTGTCGAACGCTCTCTGGAACACGAGGGAGGTACGGAAGTTCCTGGGCTCAAAGACTCTGAAGGGAATTGGGATACTAGACCTCACCGAGAGCGAATCCTTGACATCAATATCGACACACTTAATATTTGGGCAAGGATTCTAGACGAACCGGGTACGCCGCCATTACACGCTCGAATGATTTACCCTGTGAATAGGGCAAGTATGGCTGTACTCGAAAAGCTAAGCCATGCTCCGAGAGTACGAAAATTAGGACTGCAATATTCTCCTGGGTGGCACGAAACTGCTGATCGAAAACGTGGCTATTTCGAGGTTGGCTCCAAGACCAACGCATCATGGGAAGACGTCATATTACAAGGTCCGCATTTCAATGTTGCCAACCCCTTCGCAAAAATCCCGAACCCCACTATGAAGAGCCACAGAGATTGGGCTTCATTAGACCTAGAAGCGCTTCCCGTAAGCTTTATCCCTCGCACCAGTTATCAACCGGTCAGAGGTGTCAATTCGACCTATGATCAGGACTACGGCAATTGGCTAGATCGTGGTGGAGAGCCGAAACCGCAAAGGAATTTCTATCGTATAGCCTGGCGTAGAATGGCATCCAGAACGGGTGAGCGCACTCTGCGTGCCACGGTAATCCCTCCTCAAGCTGCCCATATTAATACTGTGCAGTCGGCTTGGCATAACGAAGGGGACCTCGAATCGACAGTACTTTTGGCGGGAGTTTTTTCTTCGATAGTCGCTGATTTTATGATCAAAATTGGTGGTGCATCAGATATTCTCGGCAATACCATCGATGCTCTTCCAATTGTTTCGGGCGAATCAATTGCTATTGCAATTAGGAGACGTGCCATCGCTCTCATGAAATTAACGGAAGCCTTTGATGGTTTAGAAACTATAGATCGATTAGGAACAGCTCCAATTTCGGCACTTAGAGTGGCCAGTGAGAGGCGTCAGGCACTTATTGAGATTGATGCCCTAGTCGCCTTAGATTTGGGCATTTCTATCGATGAGCTGTGCACAATCTACCGTACACAGTTCCCAGTATTGAGGGGATACGAGCAAACTGATTTGTATGATGCAAATGGACGTCAGATTCCCATAGAGATGAATCAGAACTACCGACAAGTCGGCGAAAACGGCATGACTGTAGAAGCCCGTACTTGGGTACATCCACAGAGTGAGGTCGAGTACGTCTTCGAATTCCCCTTTAGAAGCTTTGATCGTGAGGAAGACATGCGTGCAGCTTATGAAAGATTTAGCCGCATGCTCGAAGACCACGGCCGGATCATTGAAGACGAGGACTAAGTCATGGTTGCGCTGCTCCCGACCCGTCAGGCCACGGATCTTGTCTCAGGTATCCAGGACTATCTCACAACGACTTTCGCGCTGTCAGACAAGCCGGCACAGGCTGCAGTCCGTGAGTTCCTGTCGGATCGTGACAATGGCATGTTCAAGGGGCCGTATATCCGGTTGCGGCTGCCGTTCCAACCGGCTCAAGACGGTTGGGAGAATTTCCTCGGTCATCATTTTGGGGAGTTCACGCCCTACGGGCACCAAGCGCTGGCGTATGAGCGTTTAAGTTCGTTTGGACGTGATGGCCAACGGTTCCGTCGTCCTGAACCGACGTTGGTCACCACCGGTACCGGGTCAGGCAAGACCGAGGCGTTCTTGCATCCGATCTTGGATCACGTACTGCGTGCTAAGCGCGAGGGCATTACCGGGATGAAAGCACTCATCTTGTATCCAATGAACGCATTGGCAAATGATCAAGCAGCACGACTAGCACAGCTTCTCACCACGGATACACGACTCTCCGGTATCCGCGCCGCTCTCTACACAGGTCAAAAAGGGAAAGATCGGTCTCGAGTCACCGCCGACAGTTTGATCACCAACCCCCAAGCGATTCAAGACCATACGCCAGATATCTTATTGACCAACTACAAAATGTTGGATCAATTGCTGCTGCGGCATAACGATGCTCCTATCTGGGAAGCCTCGGCGCTGAGTCTGCAGTACTTGGTTCTTGATGAATTCCACACCTACGACGGTGCTCAAGGAACCGACGTGGCCATGCTGCTGCGACGCTTAGGCATGACGCTGAAGTCCTATTGGCCAGCATCATCTGATGGCGGCGCTGATGCAGTCACTGCTGAAGATCGACAACGTCCACTGGGCATGATCACTCCCGTGGCCACGTCGGCCACACTGGGCGGTGGTGACGGTGGCGAGGAGATGCTGCACTTTGCCGAAACCATCTTTGGCGAAAAGTTTGATGAGGCATCGCTGATCACCGAATCGCGTATGAGCTTTGCCCAGTGGCAGCAGTTGAGCCCAGCGGGTGCTGGCTTGCCCCGCGGTCTTGAAGAGCTTAGTGCGTCTATTTCTGAGACCAATCGGGTGGTCGAAGCTAACCCGTCTGAAGAAGAAATTCTTGACACGATTTTGGACGCGCTGTTTGAACAGCCTCCAGAACATGAGCCTCACGTGATGCTTGATGCGCTGCGCCACCATCCGCTCACAGAATTCTTGGTCGTGCACACTGAAACTGCCCGGGATATCACTGAACTGACAGAGTTGCTGTTTCCGAGGTTGACCGGGGAGAAGGAACTTGTAGAGGCCGCCGAATTTGTGAGCCACATCCTGGCCCTGTACTCCTATGTTCGCGTTGCGACAGGACGTCTGGCGCTAACGGTTGAAACGCACTTATGGATCCGAGAACTCACCCGTATTGACGCGAAAGTGGATACGTCTCTTGAGTTCCGTTGGGGCGATGACCCGGTGGTGGAGACCGAAGAACTTGCACAGGGTGAAGCACCGGCAACCTATCTGCCGGCAGTCTACTGTCGCCACTGTGGCCGGTATGGGTGGGGTGCAAAGCTCGCTCCGACACAGTCAGAACTGATCATTGATCCAGATGAGATCCGCCAGGCCTCGCTGACTCACGAAGCAGACTTTCGTGTCCTGCTCGAAGGCGGAGCAGAAGCCGACGAAGCCGCGCGGGAAGGCCGCAGCTACCGCTCTACCAAAGCCATCGGGCTGCGGTACTTTCATCGACAAAAACAAACACTGGATACCAGGCCGCCAGAAGATGATGATCCAGATCTACATCGAGGTCTGATCATTCCGGTTCTGGCTTTAGACGGTGATGAGGTTGTCGAACAGTCACAAAACGATGTCTGCCCGGCGTGCTTCACCGAAGATGCCATCCGTTTCGTAGGTTCTGCTGTTTCCACCCTGACATCGGTTGCGATCTCTACGCTCTTTGGCGACTCTGATTTGGATCGTGCAGAGAAGAAAGCGCTGGTCTTTACCGACTCTGTTCAGGATGCATCACATCGAGCCGGCTTTATCCAGGCACGCTCGCGCACGTTTACCTTGCGTAGCCAGTTACGCAACGGTTTTGCCGACACCGGATATGCCACGATGACCTTGGCACAGTTAGTCAATAGTGTCATGAACGTTCCCGATGTGGCTGATGAGCGTTTTCATCGCTTCCGTCTAATCCCGCCGGATTTGGTTGAGCGCAAAGGTTTTGCTGAGTTCTGGCAAGAACGTGCCACCGGACGGGACCGGAGCCGTGCTTACACCAATGTGCAGCGGCGGCTTTCCTTCGACGCTGCCTTGGAATTAGGGCTGAGCGCTCGTATGGGGCGGACCCTTGAACTCACCGGATCAGTCGTTGCTGAGGCAGACGCAGGATCTGACGCGAAACTTGCCGCCATCGCACAAAAAGCCTGGGACACCACGCTGCATATCCTGCCCGATACGGGCGTCCCATCGCAGGAGGAATTCTTGCACTGGGCTCGTGGATTCTTGGTTCGCATGCGACTGCGCGGCGGGATTTATCACGACTGGTTACGGCGCTACATTGAAAGTGGCGGGCGTAGATATTGGCTCTGGGGAGGTCGCCCTCGAGAACAAGGCATGCAAGCGTTTCCCAAGGGTCGCCCCGCGCCAGCGTTTCCGGTGGTGGGATCAACACTTCCCGATAGCGGCTTAGACCCGGTAGCCTCTCGTCGGAGCTGGTATAACGACTGGACCCATCGAACCCTGGAAGTTGGTCGGGATGATGCCAGTGTCTTAGCCAGAAAACTGTTCGAGCTGCTCCATGAAGGTGGCATCCTCATGGCGTTGAAAGCCGAACCGGGTGCAACTGCTTATGCATTAGCTCCGGAACAGGTCATGCTGGCTGTTCCCAGTGCTGCAGGGCTGCGCAATGGGGAGCATGCGGTGCAGTGTTCGGTGTGTGGGACCATGAGCTTCGGGACGCCACTGGTCGTTGAGCAGTTGCTTGGTGCACCATGTCTGCGTCAAACCTGCAAGGGATTCCAAGAACGCGGCATTTTTGACCCGAAAAATTATTATCGCCAGTTGTATGCCTCAACCGACGGCAAACGCGTGGTCGCCAAGGAACATACGTCGGTCTTGAAGGATAAAGACCGGCTTGCATATGAGGATGGTTTCAAGAAGACGTTGCAGGATCCGGGCGACCCCAACGTGCTGGTTGCCACGCCCACCCTGGAAATGGGCATCGACATTGGTGACCTCTCCTGTGTCATGCTGGCCTCCCTCCCAACATCTGTTGCCAGCTATGTGCAACGTGTGGGCCGTGCAGGTCGCCTGACCGGGAATGCCTTGGTTGTTGCGTTTGTCCAAGGCAGGGGAGCGCACCTGCCGAAGCTCAACGATCCACTGTCTGTTATTGATGGTGAAGTTCGTCCACCCAAGACGTATCTGGACGCTGAAGAGATTCTGATGCGTCAGTTTATGGCATTTCTTGGCGATAAACTTGCCCGAGATCCTGAGGCAGCACACCCGCGGCAGGCCAAAGAGGTCATGCAATCGGTCAAACCGAATAGCTATTTCGGGCAGCTTATCGCGTTGGCTCAGTCTGATGACCGTGCACTGGTTGATGAGTTCCTGCACGCTTTTGGCAGTCTTGTCTCGGAGTCCAGCCAGCAACGGCTCTATGCCTGGGTGCAACATGAGATGGCAGGTGTACTGGAACATGCAACGGTTGAGTGGCAACAACTCGGTGAAGCGTTACGGCACCGCATCCGTGATGTCCAAGACGCCCTTGAGGACCTGACGCAAGATTTCCACCAGGCCCAACACGATTTCGGCCACGACGAGAAACATCCGAAGTTGAAAGAGGCGGAACGTGACGTCAACTCCGCTACCGCCCAGCTCAAACGGCTTCGGGCGGAAGAAAATGAATTGAACACCGGCTGGTGGATTGCACAGCTGGAACGACATGGCATCTACCCGAATTACACGTTGATCGGTGAGCCAGTCGTCCTCAACGTCGGTGTTTCGTGGCGAGATGAAGACACGCAAGAATTTGAAACCGAGACCTATGAATTAGAACGTATGGCTGACGTTGCAATCCGTGAGCTTGCCCCAGGCGCCACGTTCTATGCCTATGGGATGGAAATCGACATCGATGCTGTCGACCTCGGCCCGCAAAACCGGAACTTGCAATACTGGCAGATCTGTCCAGGATGCGGCTGGATTAATGCCATTGAGCATACCGGTACAGAGCGTGGTTATAGTGGTCTGGTTTCCAGCTGTGCTCGCTGTGATTCCAACGCTATCCATGACCAGGGGCAGATTTATACGACACTGGAACTGAGCCGGGTCAGTGCTGAAGTGCGCCGCGACGAAGCGTCCATCAGTGATAACCGGGATAGCCGCCGAAGAACACGATTCACCGTGGTTCCGGTCAATGATGTTGAACCCAATGGTGTCGACACTCGTTGGTTCGTGGCTGAAAATGGTTTCGGTGTCGAATATCTTCGTCAAACCACGGTCACCAACCTCAACTTTGGCCTTACTTCGCGGCGATCTACCGTGCGTGATATTGCAGGACAACGCATTGCCAACGCACCACTGTTTACGATTTGTGCCTATTGTGGTCAGCTACGTCGGTCGGAACAAGCCCATTCAAAATATGATCACCGCTTATGGTGCAGATATCGCAAGGCGGATGAGGCACCCGAAGAAGATGTACTGTTAGCCCACCGGTTGCGGACTCAAGGCGTCAAGCTGCATCTACCGTTGCAGCCCGAATACGCTGATGATTATGTAGCACCCACGCTACTAGCCGCGGTGCAGCTGGGACTCGTGGAACACCTGGGCGGCGCCACCGGACAGGTCGCTGCGTTTGAGCTACTAGATCACGACACAATGCACGCCATGACCCTGTTGATCCATGACAGGGTTCCTGGCGGAACCGGCTATCTGGCAGCGTTTAAAGAACCTCAGACCGTCTTCGAAGTGCTCAAAGCGGCCTGGGAAATCGTCAGTCAGTGTCCATGTCAGCAGGAGGAGCGGCGAGCATGTCACCGTTGTCTGCTGCCGTATGCGCCCTACAAAATGGAAGACCACGTAGCCCGTGTGACCGCAGAACGGCTCCTGACTGAACTTCTCGCAGTCCCGGATGGTGCCTCAGATGTTCAGAGCATGCCGTGGACCATCCAAAATGATCCGGTCGAACGCGACGCAGGGGAATCCATGCTGGAAGTGGAATTCCGGGACGCATTGAAACAGCGGTTGGATTCCCAAGGCGTCAAATGGGAATCGGTCCCCACAGCGCGCGGTGAGGAATTGCGCTTCCGAATACCGGATAAGCGAACCTCGGGCAGATTGCATTCCTGGAGCCTCCGGCCGCAGGTCGATATCGAGGGGACACGCCCGGATTTTAAGCTCATCTCTGGTGATGCGAATCTTCCAAGCCTGGCAATCTACACCGACGGATTCACCTACCACGCGACACCCGGTTATAACCGGGTCGGTGATGATGCCATGAAACGACACCGGTTGCGGATGCAAGGCGATGCGTTGCCCTGGGCGATCACATACCAAGACATAGAATTGTTCCTGGTCAACCGTGAACATAGCAATACTGCCGTGCGGGCGAATGCTTGGTTGAACCAAAACACCGTCCAAGCGCTGCAACAGCAGCATGCGTTCCAAAAAGATATTGTGGAATCCATTCCGCGGGGCAACCTGGAGCTGCTGTGGCAGTGGATCCAAGACCCGGATATTAGCCAATGGCAACACACCGCAAACTTGGCCGGAGCATTGGCCTTGTCAGATTCCGCAGCGCAAGGCTCCATCGAACAAGAACACGCAAGCGAGTTTCAATTAACTGCTGAACAAGCCAATACGCATCTAAACACCGCACAGGGTGACTATCTCCACTGGATGCGGCAACTCGGTGCAGTCAATATGTTGGTCAGAGGCGACCTCAGAAACTCGCTAACTATGCGCAGCATACTGGTACTTCATGATGGTTCAGATGCTATGCACACCTACGACTACAAACACGCCTGGCAGCAGTGGCTCACCTGGTCGAACATGTTGGCTTTCGTATCTGACCCCGGTTCCGTGCTGATCGCTACCCAATCCACGGCTCAGACTCTGTGGGAAGAGCTCTACGGCGCCTCCGATGTCCGAGTCACCGAGGCCCCGGGAATCGATGTGGCACGGCCAGCTGTACCGGTGGGCTGGGAAATTGTCTTCGAAGAAGCCGAAGCCGATGAACATGCCTTTTTCCAAGAGCTAGCAGAGCACGGTTTACCGGTGCCCGAGATTGGCGATGAAATGGACGGTGTCATGCTGCAGGTTTCCTGGCCAGACCACAAGGTTGCGGTCGTCTACGATCCCGAAGACATCGAACCGGTCCAGTCCAAGGGTTGGACCGCTGTGGTAACGGACGACACCGCAGCAGTACTGGTAGCACTGGGGCAGGACTAGAAGGAGCTCGATCACAATGCCTATGGTGACTATGGCAAATCACAAGAACAAACTGGATGGTTCGGTTCATCAAGCGGCCTATAAGTTCTTACACAAACTGCAGGCTGATGACACGACCCTGGGCCTGCATATTGAACCCATGGTGAACGCCCGTGATGACCGCGCCAGAACCGGTCGGGTGAATAAACAATGGCGAGCAGTGCTCTACAAGATCACCTCAGATATGGGAAACCATTATGTCTATATGGGGACCTACCCGCACGATGAGGCTATTGAAATTGCCAGAAGCCACGTGTTGAAGATGAACCTGGCACTGGGCGTGCCGGAGTTCCAGAAAATCGTCGATGAAGATGTCCCCAAAATTCCTGCGACACCAAACACTCCCACGGCGGAGCAGTCGGCTGTCGCACCGGAAAACCCAGAACCGGTCGCTTCCGAACCTGACTGGGAGAACCATCTTGGGAAACACTGGACACAAGAGACCCTCGTCCAAGAAGCTGGTATTGCTTCCGAACGAGCTACCAAGGCACTTGCCGCCACCACAATGTCCGAGCTGCATGCAGTCATAGACGACGCCCCCGAAGCTCAAGGCCTCGTCCTTCTGGGTCTTGCCAATGGGCGAGACTTTGAGGAGATCAAAGACGAACTAGGACTGGAACCGCTCGAGGCCGGCGATGAAGAAACTCAACTTGCAGAGTCTCTGCGCAAGGCATCGGTCGGCTTCGTCTATGTTGGAGACAACCCCGATGAGCTTAAGGACGCTCTGGAATCGAAAAACTTTGATAGCTGGCGGGTGTTTCTCCACCCCGAACAGCGTCGCTTTGCCGAACAAAACACCTCAGGCGCCTACCGGCTATCTGGGGGAGCAGGAACCGGGAAGACCGTGGTGTTGGTGCATCGCGCTCGCAATCTAGCGAAGAAATACCCGCAGGCACGCATTATCTTGTCGACCTTCACAAAGGTACTCGCGGAGTCTTTACAATCCCAATTGAAGAAACTTGATGCCTCGGTGCAACAAGTACAGCGCATTGGGACACCTGGTGTCGCTGTCCTGGGACTCGACCAAATAGCCGCCCAGGTTGTTGCTCAAACAGAACCAAAAGAGCTTACTGAAGCCACGCAAAAGGTTCTGGGACCAACAGCCAATTCCCTAGCAGGGCGAACGCTGAACGTCCACGAAGCCTTCGAAACTGCTGCACGAATTGCGCAACCAGATCTTGCCGAGGATCTGTGTCATCCTAGCTTCCTAGAACAAGAGTATGTTTCGGTTGTGCTGGCACACCGGATTGTCGATGAGACAGCATATGTCCGCGCCAACCGAAAGGGACGAGGTACAGCACTGGGGCGGAAGCAGCGTAAGGAATTATGGAAGGTGTTTCACCAGTTCCGGCGTGACCAGCAATTGAATAACCAAGTGACGTTTCCCGAAGTTGCCACGATTGCAGCCGCCATCTTAGAAGACCGTGCCACGCAGGGAGTCTCCTTGCCAGCTGACCATGTGCTGGTCGACGAAGGACAAGACCTGCACAGTGGCCACTGGGCCATGTTGCGAGCCATCGTCCCAGAGGGGCCGGACGATTTGTTTATCGCCGAGGACTCACATCAGCGAATCTACGGACAGAAAGTTCCGCTATCGCGCTTCGGCATCAATATCGTTGGTCGTGCACGCCGACTGCGGCTGAATTACCGCACAACGGCCGAAAACCTTGCGTTGGCGGTACGAGTGTTGGACGGGGGAGACTACACCGATTTAGAAGATATACCGGAAGATGCATCTGGATATCAGTCCGTGCGCTCAGGCCCACGGCCTCATCTGGTTGCTGCTGGGTCGCTTCGTCAACAAATTGTGGAAGCTGCGAAGTTCATCCGCTCCTGGGTAGACGATGGTGTTGCCCCCGATGCCATCGGCGTGATGGTTCGCAGCGAACGCATTAAAGACCAAGTGGAACGCGGCCTACGGGATGATGAAGCGTTGGCACCTAATACGGGTTCCGATTCAGCTGTACAAATCATCACCATGCACAGCGCCAAGGGCATGGAATTCGAACGTGCCATTATCATCGGGGCTGGTGCAGACCAGATACCAGCTGCTTGGCAACTTGCCGACCTGCCCGAGTCTGAACAGCACGATATCGAACTTCGAGAACGGTCTCTGTTGTACGTGGCCGCAACCCGCGCACGTGATGAACTGGTGATCACTTGGGCTGGCGAGGTGTCTGGCTATCTCACGCGAGTTTCATAGTGTCTTTACGAGGACATCCTCATCGTCAATTAGCTAGACGAGCCGCCGCGGCGCGGAGCAGCTAGATCATCGGAATCAATGACCAGCGTGAACGGTCCGCTGTTCACCAAAGCAACGTCCATCATTGCTCCAAATTCGCCGGTGGAAACCTCAAGCCCCTGAGCTCGGACCTGTTCTACGAAATATTCATACAGTGGCTCAGACTGTTCAGGGCGGGCAGCATTTGACCAGGATGGCCTACGGCCCTTTCGAACATCAGCGTTGAGCGTGAACTGCGAGACCACCATGACAGGCGCATTCAGATCCACCGCAGATTGCTCGTCTCCAAGAATCCGCAAATTTACGATCTTATTGACCAGGGCATCGGCTTGTTCCTCGCCGTCGTGGACGTGTACTCCCAATAAGATCATGAGACCTGGACGGGGGAGTTCACCCACCACTTTTTCATCGACGGTGACACTGGCTGAAGTTACGACTTGGATGACTGCACGCATGGCTTCAAGTGTAGCTGTGGTGTTGCCCGGGTGGCCGAATCATTAGAGTAGGGGATGTGCAAGATTTGTTCTCCTCGGCCCACGACGACAATGATCGTCCAGATTCCTCAACCAACGTATCGGCTGCCGCTCCCTTAGCGGTGCGTATGCGTCCCAGAACCCTGGACGAGATTGTGGGCCAACAGCATTTGTTAACCCCCGGTTCGCCGTTGCGAAAACTGACCGAAGCGAACGGCCCTGCCGGTGTGGGGCCCTCCTCGATCATGCTGTATGGGCCCCCGGGTACCGGTAAAACGACCCTTGCCCATGTGATCTCCCAGGCACCGGATCGAAAGTTTGTACAGCTATCTGCGATATCTGCGGGTGTAAAAGACGTTCGACGCGTCATGGAACAAGCCCTCGACAATAGAGATCTCTACGGCCGTACCACCATCTTATTCTTGGACGAAATACACCGATTCAACAAAGCTCAGCAGGATGCGCTTTTGCCGGGAGTAGAGAATCGCTGGGTTGTGCTCGTGGCTGCAACCACTGAAAATCCGTCGTTCTCGGTCATATCTCCGCTCCTGTCCAGGTCGATCATGCTCACACTTGAACCGCTAACCGACGGCGATATCGGTGAGCTTATTGATCGGGCCTTATCCGATGAACGCGGACTCAATGCCACGGTGGAGCTCGAGCACGAGGCCCGAGAATATTTGATTCGAATGGCTCAGGGGGATGCACGGCGAGCCCTGACGACTTTGGAAGCAGCTGCCGGTGTTGGATACGATCAGGCTGCGGGAGAACAGTCACCAGTGGTGACCGTCGAACATGCTGCTCAAGCCATGGACCAAGCGGTATTGCGCTACGACAAAGATGGCGATCAGCATTACGACGTCATCTCAGCATTTATCAAGTCGATCCGAGGATCCGATGTTGATGCGGCTTTGCATTACCTGGCGCGAATGATTCATGCCGGTGAGGACGCACGATATATTGCCCGACGCCTGATTGTTCACGCATCGGAAGATATCGGAATGGCTGACCCTACGGCACTACAGTCTGCGGTCGCGGCAGCGCAAGCGGTCCAGCTCATTGGCATGCCGGAAGGGCGCATCCCTCTTGCCCAAGCGGTGGTCCATTTGGCGACTGCACCAAAATCGCCTGGAGCCTACGACGGTATTAACGCTGCACTAGCTGATGTCCAAGCAGGTCGGGCGGGAGTTGTGCCAAAACACCTACGCGATTCACATTACGCAGGGGCGAAGGCACTCGGGCACGGTGAGGGTTATAAATTCCCACACTCCTACCCGCATTCCATCGTGGCCCAACAGTATTTACCAGATGAACTTTTAGACCGGCAGTACTATCAGCCAACGACCAATGGTCACGAACACATGATTTCGGAACGCGTCGCCAGACTTCGTGCTGTATTGCGCAACGAACCTCCAGCACCGCAAACGCCCGATCAGACGAGTGACGATTAGGTCGACAGGTCGGCTTCTGCTAAGCTATCCCTTTGTCTGGCACGTTTCTGCCCAGTTGTAGGAATGGTAGTTATGACGGTTGGCGGTATAACCCTCAGCTCTCTGGAAAACAGTGACATCAGAGGCCAGGATTCATCTACATCAATGGCTAGTCGGCTTTGTCGTGAAGATGATACAAAACCAATCGATACCGTATGACAAGAAAAGGAAGCCACAAACATGGCAAAAGGTCTACGTACCCGTCGCACAGTGCGCCACTCACGCGCACTCGGCATTGCGCTCACCCCTAAAGCTGAAAAGTACATGGAGCGCCGTCCTTACGGTCCAGGTCAGCACGGTCGTGCACGTCGTCGTGCCGATTCTGACTACTCGGTCCGTCTGAAAGAGAAACAGCGTCTCCGCGCTATTTACAACATTCGTGAAGCCCAGATGCTGCGCTACTTCAACGAAGCGCGTCGTCGCGCTGGTCTAGCCGGTGAAAATCTGGTTGAAATCCTAGAATCCCGTCTCGATGCCCTCGTGCTGCGTGCAGGCTTTGCCCGCACCATTGCTCAGGCACGCCAGATGGTTGTTCACCAGCACATCTTGGTTGATGGCAAGCGTGTGGATCGTCCATCCTTCTTGGTTTCCGAAGGCCAGCTGATCCACGTTGCTGAACGCAGCGAAACTATGGTTCCGTTCCAGATCGCTGCAACTGGTGCACACCAGGAAGTACTGCCAGATGTGCCAGGCTACCTCGATGTAGAAATCGACAAGCTTCGTGCAACCTTGGCTCGTGAGCCAAAACGCGCCGACATTCCTGTTTCGATCCAAGAAAACTTGGTCGTCGAGCACTACTCGCGCTAAGCACACAGTTCTACACTTACATACCGGCTCGGTGGATCTTGCTTCGGCAAGGCCCCGGGCCGGTGGTGTCTTGATTCCTAAAGTATCGACTTCAATGGCCCATCCCAACTCTGGATTGGTAGAGTAAGTACGGTTACGAAACAGAAAGGGTTGGCGGTTGTGAAACGAGTCATACTTGTCGGCGTAGGTGCTGCAATCGGGTGGTACGGTCACTCCAAGTTGTCCAAAGGTCGGGACGAGGCGGCGCTGCGTGCTGAAGAAGCCCTGCGTACATCACTCGCCCCAGAGAACCTGGGTCGTACAATCGGCGAGGGAGCTGCCAATATTATCGTGGAGTCAACACGCGGCTTCTTTTCAACCGTGCGAGAACAAATTCCTGCGCTGAATCGTGGGCAGGCTCTTCCTCCTGTCGTAGAGAACTACGAGGAAGTTCAGCCCTTGCAAGGCGAAGTCACCGACGTGACTGCGGAACGCGCCGAATAACGTTTAGTTCCAAAAGATTTTTTGCCCTTCAGCCGGTGTGACCCCCGGTTTCTACGTTGTGATGGAAAACAGTTATGCAAACACATGAAATTGCCCGCCGTTGGAATGCCTTCTTTGAAAAGAACGACCACAGCGTAGTTCCCTCGGCGTCGTTGGTTTCTCCCGACCCCTCCTTGCTGTTTACCGTCGCTGGCATGGTCCCGTTCATTCCGTATTTCCTGGGTCAGCAAACGCCACCGTATATTCGTGCTGTATCGGTTCAAAAATGCATTCGGACCGCCGATATCGAAGAGGTTGGGAGAACGGCCCGCCACGGCACGTTCTTCCAGATGGCTGGAAACTTCTCCTTTGGCGATTATTTCAAAGAAGGCGCCATCACCATGGCGTGGGAACTGCTCACCACACCGCAGGAAGACGGCGGATACGGCCTCGATCCAGAGCGTTTATGGGCGACGGTGTATACCGAAGATGAAGAGGCATATAGCATCTGGCGCGATGTCGTAAAACTGCCAGAAGATCGCATTCAACGCATAGGGAAAGAAGACAATTACTGGCACACAGGCCAACCCGGTCCGGGCGGTCCGTGCTCTGAAATTTTCTATGACCGCGGTCCCGCATATGGCAATGCCGGGGGACCTGCCGCAGATGACACCAGATACCTCGAGATTTGGAACCTGGTGTTCATGCAGTATCAGCTGGCCGATGTCCGTAGTCAAGCTGACTTCGACGTTGCTGGCGAGCTTGCCAACAAGAACATCGACACCGGGCTGGGGCTAGAACGCTTGGCCATGATTTTGCAGGGTGTCGAGAACATGTATGAGACCGACCAGGTTCGCCCGGTCCTCGACCGGGCCGCTGAACTTGCCGGTGTGACCTACACTTCAACGGAAGACGCCGAGGACCCAAATTTCGCCAATGATATGCGGTTGCGATATATCGCCGACCACATTCGTTCAGCGTTGATGCTGATCAGCGACGGAGTTGTACCCGGCAACGAAGCAGGTGGCTATGTGCTGCGTCGCTTGATTCGTCGTGCAGTCCGCGCGATGCGACTCATGGGAGTTACCAATGCTGTGCTCCCGGAGCTCCTTCCGATTTCACGCGATGCGATGCGCGGGACCTATCCACAAGTTGCAGAAGACTTCGAACGAATCTCACGCATTGCCTACGCAGAAGAGCGCGCATTTTTGCGCACCATCGCTGCAGGTACCACACGCTTGGAATCTTCCGTTGCGCAGGCACGAGCAGCCGGCACACAATTATCGGGCAACGCGGCATTTGAACTCCACGACACCTTTGGTTTCCCTATCGACCTGACCCTAGAAATGGCAGAAGAGGCCGGAGTGTCGGTGGATCAGAGTAAGTTCACGGACTTGATGCAAGAACAACGTGAACGTGCACGCAAGGACGCGAAGGCAAAAAAGACAGGTCACGCCGATACCAGTCTGTACTACCAAGCGCATGCTGGCCAGGATACGGTCTTTACCGGTTATACCGAACACACCACCGAATCTCAGATCCGCTCACTGTTAGTCAACGGCGAGGAGGCCGGTTTTGCGGAGCAAGGACAGCAGGTAGAAGTCGTTCTGGACGCTTCCCCGTTCTACGCTGAAGCTGGTGGACAAGCTGCAGATACCGGATTAATAACCGGCGACGGATTCGTTATCGAGATCCAAGATGTACAGTCACCCATTAATGGGCTGTCCGTACATCAGGGCACCATTCGCGAAGGCGAAGCTCCTGCGGGAGCACAGGCCGTCGGTGCCATTGATTTACGGCGTCGTCTCGACGCTCAAAAAGCGCACTCGGCGACCCACATCATTCACGCCGCGCTGCACCAGATCCTCGGTAAAGATGCGGTTCAAGCAGGTTCTTTCAACAAAGAAGGCTACTTACGGTTCGACTTCCGATGGCAGGACGCAATGTCTGATGCAGCGCGTCAAGAGGTTGAAGAATTAGCAAATATCGCCATTCGCGACAACTTCTTCGTCAATACGATCGAAACCAGTTTGAAAGATGCTCAGGCCATGGGTGCGAAGAGCCTGTTCGGTGAAAAATACGGTGACCGGGTTCGAGTCGTGGAAATTGACGGCCCATGGTCTCGTGAGTTGTGCGGCGGAACCCACGTCACCAATACCGCTGAAATTGGTACGCTGGCGCTGCTCAATGAACAGTCCGTTGGCTCGGGTATTCGCCGTGTGGAAGCGCTTGTAGGGCTGGACGCATTCGACCATTTTGCCGCTGAACGGACGCTTGTCAATCAGCTTTCGACCATGCTCAAAGCGCCGACAGCCGACATTCCAGGGCGCGTGGAGCAAACGCTGCATAAACTCCGTCAGCTCGAAAAAGAGCTCGCCGAACTTCGTGCACAACAAATGCTGGCCCAGGCCGGTCAACTTGTCGACAAAGCTGAAACCGTTGGGCAGGTGACACTGCTGACCCATAACTTGGGTGACATATCCAGCGCTGACGACTTGCGCTCAACCGTGCTAGATCTTCGAGATCGTCTCACGAAAGCTGGAAATCAGAATATTGTTGTTGGCATGGTAGGCACATCGAATAACAGACCCCTCGTGGTCATCTCCGTCAACGAGGGCGCTCAGGCTCTTGGTTTGAAGGCCGGCAATCTCGTCAAAGCTGCTTCTCAAATGCTTGGCGGTGGCGGTGGAGGAAAACCTGATCTGGCGCAAGGTGGGGGACAGGACGTCACGAAGCTCGATGAGGCCCTGGCGAGTATCCGTCAAGAAGTTGAAACGGCATAATGACTATGAAACGACGATACGGTAACTAGTACATTTCATGACAACAATGAACGACAGCGAGACGTTGTACGGTTCTCGCCTCGGCGTAGACGTCGGTCGAGCTCGGGTGGGCTTGGCCGCAACGGACCCAGCTGGCATCTTGGCGACACCAATAGACACTTTGAAGCGAGATGCCGATGATCTGAGCGATCTTCACCGGATCGTTGCAGAAGCGACTGAACGAAACGCCGTTCGTGTATACGTTGGCGATCCTATTAACCTGCGAGGCAAAAAGACCGCCTCGACGGATGACGCACATTTGTTTGCACGGCAATTGGCACACCTCTTGGCTGCGGCAGAACTTTCGACTCAAGTTCGTCTGATTGATGAACGTTTGTCTACTGTTAGTGCATCACAAAAGCTTCACCAAGCGGGAGTTTCATCCCGAAACCAGCGCTCGGTTATTGATCAACTTGCAGCAGTGGCTATCTTGGAACATGCTCTGATGTTAGAGAACAATACGGGTGCCGATACTGGAACCCTGGTCTCTGCGGAACAGGAGGACAACAGTGACGGATGAACATCTGTCTGGTGAGTCTCCTCTCCCGCAATTCATGAGCCGACGTGAGCGACGCGAATATGAGCAAGCCCAAGAACAAGCCCGCCGCGCGCGTGGTATTCGGAGCGCTGCTGATGGACAGTCTAGCCAGGGTGAGAACAACTTATCGCACAGCGTTGAGGACGCCTCAGAGCAGCCAACGACTGATTCATCCGAAGATGACGTACTCATTTCGGGACGGTACGATGCCGGTCAAAATGAGGACCTAGGCGATCTTTACCCGTTGCCTGAAGATACACGGGACTATCCAGACCTGGCATCCGAGGTCGCACTCTATTCACCAGAGGAACCTGCTGAGGACGAGACTCAGGAGAGTCTTTTGGGCTACATGCTCGTGGCAGACGGCAGTGAAACAGCGCCAGAAATTGATGAAGAGGCGTTGCAGGCTCGAAAGGTCCGTAAACGTCGACGTACCGTCATCATGCTCAGTAGCTTTGCGATATTTCTGGGTTTGCTGGTGGTCGTTGGACTCGGCGTGAGCCAGCTCGTTGGCTGGACGAATAATGACTACCCGGGCCCGGGTGGTAAGGAAGTTCAGTTCGAAGTGAACTCAGGTGAAGGTGCTATCGTCATCGGGAATCGTCTGGTTGAGCATGACATCGTGGCCTCGACCAAGGCATTTCGAGATGCCGTTGAAGCTTCCGACAGTTCCTCGGAGATCCAACCGGGTGAATACACGCTCCGTGAGGAAATGCCAGCTCGCGATGCGGCTTCTATTCTTTTTGGGGAAGACGCAGAAGGCCAACACTACGTCTACATCAACTCAGGCCACCGCATCGACGATGTCTATGAGAGCATAGCCGAGCAAACTAGTTACAGCGCTGATGAAATCGAAGAGGCGGCTGAGCCAACGAACTTCGGGCTGCCTGAGGATGCACCATCCTTAGAAGGATATGTCGCGGTGGGCGAGTACCATTTCCCGGTAGGTGCCTCACTGGAAGAGATTCTGGAACAAATGATCGAACCGACCATGGATGAGTTCGAACGCCTTGAGATTGAGGATCCTGAAGAGCAATTACGGATCGTCACGATCGCTTCGATCTTGGAAGCTGAAGCCAGGACCGAAGATTTTGAAGAAGTCGCAGGCATTATTGAAAACCGTCTCGACCGTTCCAACTCGGAGACCGCTGGATATTTGCAAATCGACGCCACAGTCATTTACGGCATGGGCGTACGCCAGCTGCAGTTTTCTGCTGAAGACCGTCAAGATGAATCCAACCCCTACAACACGTACCAGCATCGTGGTTTGCCACCCGGCCCCATTTGTGCACCATCGATCGCTGCGCTTGATGCTGCGGCGGAGCCCAATGACTCAGATAACTACTACTGGATCACGACCAATATCGAAACCGGTGAAACAAAGTTCTCCACCACCTACGAGCAACACCGGCAATACCAGCAGGAATATCGTGAGTATTGCGATGAGAACCCCGATATTTGTGGGCGTGGCTAATTGTCAGAAGTAAACATGATCCGCGAAACGTTCCAGGCAGCGGTGCTTGGTTCACCGATCGAGCACTCTAAATCTCCGGACATACACCGTGCTGCATACTCCTTTCTGGGTGTCCCCATCAACTATGAACGCGTGGAATTGACCGAAGTACAAGCCGATGACTTCATGTCTTCGTTAGCCCAGCGCTATGGTTCGACACGGCACATCGCAGGTTTTTCGGTAACAATGCCTTTGAAAGCCGCATTGATACCGCACATGTGCAACGTATCGAACCGTGTCGCACATTTAGGTGTGCTGAACACGGTGGTGTTTGATCGCCACGGTGACCCATTGGGATACAACACCGACGTCGATGGTATTCGTCGTGCCCTGACATTGGAGGACTCCCCGTCAGATGATGGCGGCTCGATGGGAATTCTCGGTGCTGGAGGTACTGCATCAGCGGCGATAGCTGCTGCAGCAGAAATGGGAATGGACGCCGTTGTCCTGTATGTGCGGAACCCACAAAGAGCACAAGAGCCTCTCGCTGTGGCGCAGCGGTTTGGGCTTGAGGCCCAGGTCAAATTGCTTACCGACTTGCCGCAATTTGTTCAAGGACACCGTGCCATGGTCGCCACACTGCCTGCAGGCGCGACAGACTGGCTTGCACAGCAATTACCTCAACACGGGCTACCTCCGTTGCTTGACGTCATCTATGAACCGTGGCCAACCGCTTTCGCTGCGCGGTGGAAAGCTTCTGGAGCTAACGTTGCATCCGGTTTAGATATGTTGTTGTACCAAGGCGTGGAGCAGGTCAAACTGTTTACCCAAAAACTCTTGGATAACCACGAGGACATAGATTGGCAGACAGTCACGGAACGCATGGCTACAGCACTTGGTTTTGCCAATCACTAGCAACTTTGTCGGTGGACAGAAATCGACATGAAGTAAGCGCTCACGCGCTGGACATGAAAGAATCGAGCGTATGATGCGTTGGTTAACTGCAGGAGAGTCTCACGGCTCCGGACTCGTAGGAATTATTGAAGGACTGCCGGCTGGTATTGAAATCACCACCGCAGACATCCAAGAAGCGTTGCTACGCCGCCGTCTGGGATACGGTCGAGGCGCGCGCATGAAATTTGAAAAAGACGAAGTGACCATTATTTCTGGTGTCCGTCATGGCGTGACACTTGGCTCACCGGTGGCCATTCATATCGCCAACACCGAATGGCCAAAGTGGGAAAAGGTAATGAATCCGGATCCGGTGGCGGCAGAAGAAATCGAAGGACTGGCTCGCAATGCCGCCCTTACCCGCCCTCGTCCCGGCCACGCCGATATGGCCGGGATGCAGAAATTCGGTTTCGACGAGGCGCGTCCGCTGCTGGAGCGCGCGTCTGCCCGCGAAACCGCGACGCGAGTGGCGTTGGGCCGTGTGGCACAGCATTTTCTTGCACAACTGGGGATCACCACGGTTTCCCACACCGTGCGGATGGGCGAGGTTGCACTCGCCGATGGTTACGAATTTCCAACCGCTCGTGACGTCGAAGCACTCGATGCGGATCCCCTGCGCTGCTTAGACCCTGAGGTTTCTGCTCAAATGGTTGAAGCCGTTGATATGACCAAGAAAGCCGGTGAAACGCTCGGGGGAGTCACCGAAGTGCTTGTACATAATGCCCCGGTTGGCTTGGGCTCACACATTCACTGGGACCGAAGACTGGACTCGAAGCTTGCCGGTGCTCTGATGGGTATTCAGGCTATGAAGGGTGTAGAGAGCGGGGACGGTTTCGACACTGCGGCCCGTGTGGGCTCGGAAGCTCACGACGCCATTATTCGCAATTCTGATG
>NZ_JAKDKW010000111.1 GCF_030453185.1 Yaniella sp.
GTGTTTAGGCGGCGAGTTTTGTGTCCTCCTGTTGCAGTGGGGTGGGCTGGTTAATCCAGGCAGCTGCTGGCAGCTGCAGTGTTTTAGGTAACTGATGCTTGGCAAAGCGTTCCGGGTGGGTTTGCCACGCAGTTTGCATCGCG
This sequence comes from Yaniella sp., assembly GCF_030453185.1. Classification (GTDB taxonomy): domain Bacteria; phylum Actinomycetota; class Actinomycetes; order Actinomycetales; family Micrococcaceae; genus Yaniella. The sequence continues at coordinate 144 of NZ_JAKDKW010000111.1, forward strand.
TTCTGGCGGGCTTGGTCTATCTCCGTGGTGAGTCCGAAATGCACATCGGCTGGGGTGTGAAACCCGATACCGGAATGCCGGTGTTCGTGATTATAGGCGTCGACGAAGTCGGCCATAAACGCTCTGGCATGCTGTAAAGAGCCGAAGCGTTCCGGGAACTCGGGCAGGTACTTCAAAGTCTTGAAAGCGGCCTCAGAGTATGGGTTATCGTTGGAAACCTTTGGTCGGGAATGCGATTTCACCACCTCCAAATCTGACAACAACGCGGTCACGGGTTTCGAGGTCATGGACGAACCACGATCAGCGTGGACCACCTTGGGGATCCCGTAGACACCGAACACGGTGGCCATGAATTCCTCGGCCAGCCCGGCGGATTCTCGGGCATGGACGACGCAACCAACGATGAACCGCGAGAAGATATCCAGCATCACGTAGGCGTTGTAGTAGATGCCCTTGGTCGGCCCAGCCAGTTTGGTGATATCCCACGTGAAGACCTCACCGGGTTCGGTGGCAACCAACTCCGGGATTGTTCGGGCTGGATGGCGAGCTTGACGGCGCCGTTCGGTCACCTGGGCGTTCTCGTGCAAGAGTCGATACATCGTGGACACTGAGCAGAGATAGGTGCCCTCGGATAGCAGCGTGGCATAAATCTGCTGCGGTGCTTGATCCACAAACCGGTCACTATGCAATACCGCCAGCACCTGCTCGCGTTCAGCATCAGACAGTTTATTGGCCGGTTCCGGCCGCGGAACCGGATGCTTGTCCCCAGTCCCACCACGGGATTCGGCTTGAGCTGCCCGATGCATCGTGGAGCGACTGATCCCAGTCAACGCTTCGGCCTGACGCGTGGCCACGTTGGCTTCCAGCAGCTGCTGGTAGGCGGCTTTTAGCGGCTGTTGCGCTTGGGATCGTGAGAGTCCGCGCCCTTGGAGAGCTGTTCCAAGAGTCGGGTAGCCCCGGCGCATTACTGCGCCAGGGCCCCCTCAGAACCGGACGTGAATAGTTTCTATTCATCCGGCTCAAGCAAGCCCAAGGGCAGCAGCAGGTGTGGGAAGTGGTGGCCGTCGACGTCGTTGTTGCCAATACTCGGTCAGGGCGGGGTCATCAGGTGATGCCCGACCTTTGACCTTAATATGGCGTACGATCGGCGTCCAAGCGGTCTTGGTCAGGTGCTGGCCGGTGTCCCGGTCACCAAAAACCCAGTGATCGTTGCGCGAGGCGCGGTAGCGACCCCAGTAGCGGTCTTTGATCCAGCGTCGTCCCTTGTTCGGGTGGCGTCGTAGTGCCCAGCGCCACAGCCGGTCGAACAGCCAACTATCAAGCTGATTATAGGACCGTTGCGAGACTCCGGTGCGGTAATAGTTCGCCCATCCTCGAAGAATAGGATTGAGTGTCCCGATCACCGCTTGGGCATTTGCGCCGTTGAGTCTCGTCACCTCCTGGCCGAGCCGTGCGCGTATCCGAATCATTGCAGTCTTGGATGGTTTGGTCAGCAGCTTCCCATTGGGGTAGCGGCGGATATTGAACCCCAAGAAGTCGAATCCCTCGGATAAGTGCACGATGTGTGTCTTGTCCTCGTTGAACGACAACCCGCGGGGTCGTAACCAGCCTGCCAGCCGATCTTTGACTGCAAGGGCCTCCTGTTCCGAATGACACAACGCGACCAGGTCATCCGCGTAACGAATAAGCACTGGCGCGCCCTTGACCACTCGGTCACCGAGCTGCACTTTGTGCGCAGCGTGTCGGCGTACCCCAGCGGCTTCTTCCATTCCGTGCATGGCGATATTTAACAACAACGGCGAGATCAAACCACCTTGGGGTGCTCCCGCTTCGGTAGGTAGATACTCGCCGTGTTCCATGATCCCGGCCGTCAGCCACGCCCTGATATGTCCCTTAGTTGGGAATCCATCGAGCATGGACAGCAGGTGATCATGGTTGATGTTGTCAAACGCCGCGGCGAGGTCAGCGTCCAGTACCCACATGCGGTACCGGGTCTTTCCTGCACACGTTAGATAGATCGCCTCAATAGCATCATGGCAGCCACGTCCTGGCCGGAAGCCATAGACATCCGGTTCAAAACGGGCCTCCCACTCGGGCTCCAACGCATTGACAACCATCGCCTGGATGGCGCGATCGATCAACGTCGGGATACCCAGCGGTCGGCGTTTGCCATCGGCCTTGGGGATATACACCCGCCGTACCGGTGAGGGCTTGGTCGTCATCGCATTGTCTGCAAGCCAGACCGCCATCGCAGCCCGTGACTCGTCATCCAACACGACCACGCCATCCACCCCCGCGGTATGGCGCCCCGTATTTGTCTGCGTCACCCTACGCACCGTCACAAGCACATTGGCCCACGACCGAAGCATCAAGCGTTGCAGACTCCGAACCCGCTTGGGGTTCGCATCCTGTGCCGCCGTGAAGATCCGTTGCCTCAGCGCACGTACATTCGCTTCCATCTGAGACCAATTGATATCAGCCCACCAGTCGAAGTTGTCGTCTGTGGATCTGTTCGCCGTAGCGTCTAACATCCTCCGCAGTTCTGTGCGCATTGGTGTCTTCCTTTCACGACTCACCCGGCTCACGTCAGCCCGCTTTCGCGTCCAGACACGCAGTCCGGTATCCAGGTGGTTGACGCCCGGTGACCGCAGGAGGAGCAGTCGTATACCGCGCGTTTCCCAGCATCTTTCGATATCCTGGCGTTGGCTTTTTGAGCCTTCCTGTTCCCGCCGCACACATCAGCATCCTTTACAGGATGCCCACCGGTGTCACCGGCGTGTGACGGGGTTTCCGTGTTCCACACCTTTCAGCTACAGTCTGGCAGGGTGCCGTCTTTCCCCCGGGAACGGTGGTGTCCTCGCACCCGCCTCGCACGCCGCGGGTGCCACCTGCCGGGATCTCACCGGCGTGTTCCTGAAACCCCCGATACTTGCCATAAGGGGGCCTAAAGCTAACGAGAGCTCATCGACGGTTCACTTGCGTTCACCCATCCAGACTTTCCCCTCGCCCGTCGTACATCGGCAAGTTGATGCCACGACTTCGGCTTTCCCGCAGGCTTCGCACCTCGTCGTTACCAACGAAGCACGCCCCGGTGGGGACGGATCTACTGGACACTGACCCGGATCACATGCGACGCCCCAACAGGGCGTTACCTCCTCACCACGTGATCACTGAAAATGTGCGACCTCACGTCGCACGCGCGTGCGCTTTTCCCATAATATCCAGAGCAGTCTGGGTGGTTTCCAAATCCCGTTCCCGATCGGCGAGCTGGCGTTTTAGCCGGGCAATCTCGGCTTGTTCTTTCGTGGGCTTGCCCACCGATTGACCAGGTTGTTTGTCATCAAACATGCCCGCATCACTTTGTTTGCGCCACTGGGCGATCTGAGAGGAATACAACCCATTGGCCCGCAAATACGCGCCACCTTGTTGGGTTTGGATCGCCTGATCATAGGCTTCCAGATGCGCGAGCTTCTCGGCGACGCTGATCACTCGGCGACGAGGCTTATCGGTAGAACCATCAGTGCTCATGCCCCTATTATCCGATATTGCGGCTAAACCTGAAACGGGTCCTGCCACGGCCGGCGATGGGATGGAATACGAAGAAGTTGTCAACGGAATTTCTTTCTCAAACAGGCCCTATCAAAAGTGAACTTGCTAAGAGCCGCTGGTCTCATCCCATGCTGACAGATAGGGCGTCGGCTTGGTTGTTGGACGAGCCGCACGTCTTGGGGTTCCACAGCAACGAGCAGGTGGTGTTTAGTGGTGTCACACGCAATTCGCTGGTGATCTTGCCACTGGTGTTGGCACTTCCAGCTCATTACGATCTGGCTGCGCTTGTGGTGGTCACTCAGACTCTGGTGGAGCTGGTTGTGATGGTGATACTGGTTCAACTGCTGCCGCGCCTGCGTATAGACGCTCGCTAGCTGAAGAGGATTCCCGTCACTTAGCTGTATTGACAACATACCGAACGGACCAACGTGGCGCCTTCAGCACCATTGAGCTGTTGAAGTTTTGCAGTGACTCTAAGAAGCCTTGTCGCAGTGACTCTAAGAAGCCTTGTGGGATGGATACCTACGATAAGTGCAGCAACCGTAGTCGAACAACTGTTCTGAGACGCAGAGTCGGTGATAACACGAGTAGAAAAACTCATGACACTCGAGACATAACTGCTCCTGGGCTCTATCAAGCACGGGAAAACTCTTTGTCCTGTTGGGCATAGTCTTGGGCATAGGAATCTTCTTCGTTGCCCCGCGAGCAGGAACAACCAACCCAGGCTTTTTGCTGGCTTCGCTTGGCATGGTTCTGCGGGGCATCAGCATGCGTCCCCGCCACGGTTCGTTTGCCTCATCGACACCGGAACCGGTCCCGCTACCGCGTTGCCGGCGGTTAGTTGCCGGTGCGTTCCCGCACGCGCTGTTGGATGAGGTCCATAACGGAAGCGTCCGCCAGGGTGGTGACATCCCCAATTTCACGGTTTTCAGCTACATCTTTGAGCAGCCGACGCATGATTTTACCCGAACGGGTCTTGGGTAGATCCGGTACCGTCATAATTGATCGCGGTGTCGCAATGGGACCAATTTCGCTGCGGACGTGCTCGCGTAACTGTTGGATGACATTATCGTCGTCTTCGGCGCTCTCGCGCAAAATCACAAACGCCTCGATCGCTTGACCGGTGGTCTCATCTTGTGCACCGACCACGGCTGCCTCAGCAACCATCGCATGCGAGACCAGCGCGGATTCAATTTCCGCGGTGGACATACGGTGCCCCGAAACGTTCAGCACATCGTCCACCCGGCCTAAGACCCAGATATCGCCGTCCTTATCAATTTTTGCGCCGTCCCCGGCAAAATA
>NZ_JAKDKW010000048.1 GCF_030453185.1 Yaniella sp.
AATGAGCTGCGCAGTCTCTACTCCGGGGCTATTTTCGGTGCCGAAACGCTCACCGGACTTATCATGGAGCCTGAGTTCATCCCGGCGGCGTCTCGTGAACAAGCCCGTAAGGCCCAGGACATCCCACCGATTACCGCCGATCCGGTCAACTCTGTTTCAGTACGGTCCTCGCGCTGGATCGAGTCTGAGAAGATCACCGACCGGTTGGCTGAACACCCCGACGTGGTCAAACTGATGATCAAAGTCAACGGCCACGACCCGGATGACCTGCTGATGACCGTGCGCGCCCACTTTGGTGACCGGGTGCAGGTCACCCATTCCGCCCCGGGTATATCGCTGTTGGAAATTTCCCGTGGCGACGTCCACAAAGCCTCGACCCTTGCCGACTATGCGGCGTCCATGGGAATCCATGCCAACGACGTCGTTGCCTTCGGAGATCAACGCAATGACGAACAAATGCTGCGCTGGGCCGGCACCAGCTATGCCGTGCAGTCCGGTCACCCAGGGTTATTTGCCGAAGCCGACGTGGTAGCGCCAGCCTGCGACGATGACGGCGTGGCCGAGATGATCGAACACCTACTCACGCTGCCCGAATAGTTCGGGACACTTAGAATAAGTCGGCACACCGCGCTGGCTCCCCGGTGGCAAAATACTCGACCAGATCTGCCAGCTGAGCCTCGGTGATATCTTCAGGCAGCGTGCACGAGGCGATATTATCTGCCGGTACGTGCCGCAACGACCGCGCCAAATCCGTAATACGCCCGGTATTGAGCCCCCGATCCGCAGCCACATACGGGGTCAACGAGGTCGCAATGGACTGCAACTGACCCGGATCACGCGTATCTAGCGCTTCTTGCAGCACCGTGGTCCACACGTCATCGGCACTGGGCGTCTCGGGATGTTCTGCCAACTCCTGCGGGCTGATATCCGTGCTTTCGAATTCGGTCAGAAAATCCAGATCCCACAGCATCACATGCTCCATGCGGGCACCCGTGAGTTCCTCGACCTCAACCAAGGTGGCTTCGACGTCGTCCAAATTCGTCACGAGCCGGGTGCCAGCCGGAAAATTGACCACATCAATACGACGACGCCCGTCGGCGAGGTGGAAAATCGACAGCGTCTGATTCGAAGATGCCGCCTGCCCAAACACCAAAAAATTCACGGGGCCCCGAGACACCTCTGAGGTTTCCGGCCGGGTGTCCTCATCGGGAAACGGATCCTCGATAACCTCAAGCGGGTGGAGACTGGAACGGATGGTACTGACCGCAACCCATACCGCACCGGCAAATACCGCCAGCACGATCACCCATACCCATATCGTTTTCCGTCGCGAAGCAGCAGCCATGCGGCAAAGTCTAGCTGACCCGTTTCAGGGTGGCGCCAGTATTGGTCCGCCAAATTGTCGTACGGTGGAGGGCATGACCACAGGCCCCAACGAGTCGATGACCACCCGGATCGAGCAACTGCGATCCTTCGCTGCCACCCGGGCAACCCATGCCCGGTCCTTTCGCATGGACCAGCTGCGCAGCCTTCGCGAACTGTTCGAAGATTACGCGAAAGATATCCAGGACGCCCTGTGGCAAGACATCGGCAAATCCGCGGCCCAAACGGACCAAACGGAATTCACTCCGGTCAAAGACGAAATCTCGCACGCCATGCTGCACCTGACTGACTGGATGGAACCTGATCGAAGACGCCCCATCCCGTTGGCACTACGTCCCGGCCAAGCCATGGTCAAAGCCCGCCCGCTGGGAACCGTCGGTGTCATCGGACACTGGACCCACCCGTTCTACAGTCTGCTGGCACCGTTGGTCGGAGCTGTAGCCGCCGGCAACTGTATAGTGCTGAAGCCATCAATGCGCGCACCTAAAACAGCGAAACTGCTGGGCACTATTTTGCCCGAATACCTGAACCCGCGCTCGATTGTCACGGTCACCGGGGGCGAAGGTGCGCTGGATGAGCTGGCGTCTCAGCCGCTCGACCACCTCTTTTACACCGGCTCCGAAACCGTTGGACGGCGGGTGTATCAGCTGGCCGCCCAACAGCTGACTCCCGTCACCCTGCAGCTTGGCGGCAAATCACCGGTGATCGTTGTAGATGGACACGACTGGAAAACTATTGGCCGCCGCATCGCGTACGGAAAATTCTCGAACGCCGGCCAAAGCCTCGTGAGCCCCGACTATCTGATCGCCGTCGGTTACGACGTCGCGACCAAGGTTCAGGATGCCGTCATTGATGCGGTCGAAGACTTCTACGGTCCAAATCCGGGCGAGGCCAAACAATTTGGCCGAATGATCACTCCCGACCACACCCAACGGCTCGTGAACCTACTCCAAGCCACCATGAAAGGCGCGGTCGGTGCCACCCCGGCCCGCCTGGTCTACGGCGGAAAGTACAACATCGAATCAGCGTATCTCGCGCCGACCATCCTCGCCGATGTGGACCCGAATTCGGCGATCATGCAGGAGCAAATTCTGGGCCCCATCCTGCCCATCCTGGTGGTTGACACCTACGACGAAGCCATGGAACTGGCCAACTCCATGCCCACCCCGCCGGCAGCCTACGGATTTTCTGAACGACGACGCATCCGTCGCGACTTCATGCACCGCATCAACGCCGGTGCTGCCGTCATGAACGCCACCGTGCTGCAAGCCTCTTTGCCGGCCCTGCCCCGCAATGCCACCGGCGCAGCGGGCTTTGGTACTTGGGGCGGTTACGAAAGTTTCCGACTCTTCTCGCAATACCGCACCCACCTCTATAAGCCCACGCGTTTTGACACACTCGAGGCCGCTTATCCGCCTGAGCCAAAACTCGGCGGCCGCTTCATCGATAAACTGAAGTGATTGACCAGCGAAGTGTGCCCGCGGGCATACCGGCTACCACGGGGTAAGGAATAGAGCTAATGTAGATTCGTTCACTCAAACCGAGAAGTCAATAGCATGCTGGAGGTGCTAAATCGTGGCCGAAAGACCGCCATCAGAGGATGACAGCATAAAAGAGGACGCCAAACGCGTGGGACGTCAAGCAGGTAAGTCCGTTGGCTCGTGGGATTACTCCCGACCAATCTACCCGCATAACATTCACCCGGCACTGGTCCCAGGTATCAGCCTGGATGAACAGCGTCGCAAATACAGCGTCGATAAAATCGTTTTTGCCGTTGCAGGTGTGCTGGCAGTAGCTTTCGTGATCTGGGGGCTGATAAGCCCCGAGAACGTCGGGGTCGTCGCCAACGCCGCCTATGGATGGGTCACCACCAACCTCAGCTGGCTCTTCAGTGCTGTAGCTACGATTGTGCTTTTCAGCCTTCTGGCGCTCGCTTTTACCCGCTACGGCAGAATTCCGTTAGGTAAAGACGGCGAGAAGCCCGAATTCTCCACATTCTCCTGGGTCGCGATGCTCTTTGCCGCTGGCCTAGGTATCGGCGTGATGTTCTGGGGCCCTGCTGAACCGCTGACATACTTCATCTCGCCTCCGCCAATGACCAACGCGCCGGAATCTACTGAAGCGATGCAGTTTGCCTTGGCGCAAACCTACTTCCACTGGGGCTTCCACGCATGGGCCATGTACGCGCTGGTGGGTGGCGCAGTAGCCTATGTCGCGTATCGCCGTGGGCGCAGTTTGCTCATGTCGTCGATCTTCCGGCGCCTGTTCGGCGCCCGCCAAACCGATGGTTTCGCAGGACGTCTTGTCGATATCTTCGCTATTATTGCCACACTCTTCGGTACGGCCGCGGCGCTTGGTATTGCCGCGTTACAGATCGGTGAGGGCGTCACTATTGTGGCGGGCGTATCGGAGATCACCAATACGGTTCTGGCGATCATTATCGCGGTCTTAATGGTCGGCTTTATCGTATCTGCCGTTTCCGGTGTTGCCCGGGGTATCCGCTACCTCTCGAACATCAACATCGTGTTCACCATCGGAATTGTTGCCCTGATCTTCTTCCTCGGACCAACCCTGTTCTTGATGAATCTGCTGCCGTCGGCCGTTATGGAATACATTGGTTCCTTCTTTGACCTCATGGCTCGTTCCGGGGCTTGGGGTCAAGAGACCATCGACTTCCAGTCCGCTTGGACCGTGTACTACTGGGCCTGGTGGATTTCGTGGTCGCCATTCGTGGGGATCTTCATCGCACGCATTTCGCGAGGCAGAACCATTCGGCAGTTCATTCTCGGCGTCATCTTGATCCCGTCATCGCTCCTCTTCGTTGCCTATGGGGTTATGGGCGCAACGGCCATCTGGATGCGCCGGGAAGGTAAGCCCGGTTTTGACGAAGAGATGGGAGCCCCACAAGTACTGTTCACCATGGTCGACAACCTGCCGTTTGCCGAATGGTTGCCGTTGGTGATCATGGTGATTCTGGCGATATTCTTTATCACGGCAGCAGACTCTGCCTCCGTGGTGATGGGTATTCTTACCACTCGTGGCCGTCAGGACCCGCCGAAATTGATCGTGGTCTTCTGGGGATTAGTCATGGGCGGTATCGCATTCATCATGCTGATCCTCGGGGATGAGACGGCGTTAGAGGGGCTGCAATCGCTGGTGATTATTACCGCGGTGCCATTCGCCCTCATCATGCTGCTCATTATCGTTGCGTGGGTGAAAGAACTGCGCACCGATCCATACGCACTGCGTCACCGGTACGCGGACACCGCCATCAGTCAGGCCGTCATAGACGGTGTGGACAAATACGGTGACAACTTTGCACTGAAGGTTGTGCCAACAGAACCCGGCGAAGGTGCGGGTGGCACAACTGACTCGGCGCATGATGATTACACCGGGTGGTATCAGCGCACCGACGAAGACGGAGACCCAGTCGGTTACGACTTCGAAACTGGTGAATGGGAAGACGGCTGGGACCCCGAAACCGGGACCATACCGGTCGCAGAGCCCAGAGCAACGGATAAACCCGACTAGATTCGTCGAGGAACAGGGTCGGCCGGCCCGAGCATTAGTTCGTGGTCAGGCCGACCCTGAAACCGGTGTGGCCTAGCGAAGTATCTGGGGTCACAGCGCTGCGCGCTGAAGTGCGATATCGCCTACAGTAGGAAGCGTGGCACATATAGGATCCTCCGCGAAGGACGGCAGCATCCTGGCCGGAAGTAAACCGGCTCGAGGTCCATTCCCACACGTTGCCGGTCATGTTGTGCAGCCCGTAACCGTTGGGCTCAAAACTCGTAGCTGCCACCGTTCCAACCGGGGCGTCAGGGTGATCTGGAAATTGCCCGGGGAATGTATTCATGCGAGGTGTTCCATTGGGCTCACGGACACCGCCCCACGGGAATGGTTGCTGTTCCAGCCCACCCCGTGCAGCAAATTCCCATTCAGTTTCTGTCAGCAACCTGGCGCCCGCCCACTGTGCATACGCCAGGGCATCGCGTTGCGAAACATGCGTTACTGGATGATCCGGACGATCAAGCACCGAGGTGTCGTCGCCGGCGGGGTACAACCAGGTAGCAGCGGAAACTTGACGCCACCATGGCGCATCCCGGATTGCCGGAGCAGCGGATTTCGATTCTTCAGACAGCAGACCTGCAAAAACCAGCGAATCACCATGGATCTCGGCGTCCGTGCGGTGCCCGGTCTCCAAAACAAAAGCAGCAAATTCAGCGTTCGTGACCGTTGTGGGCGAAACAGCAAATGGGCCAACCGTTGCTTCGCGTACGGGGCCCTCGCCGTCGTCGGCGTAGGCTTCGGGTGCTTCGCTGCCCATCAAAAACGTGCCACCCTGCAGTCCGACCATGCGCAAGTCGGAGGCCGCCAAAGCAGCCAATTCTGCAAGTACTTGGGACGAGCCGGTGTTCCGCGCGGCGTCTTGAGCGGCGGACGACCCTCCGCGCTGCGGACTACAGCATGCACTCATGAGTCAATTTCTCCAATCGGATGTCGTGAAAGGTGGTTTTCCTATGAAACCTAACATCGTGGTAATTCAAGCAGACCAAATGGCGGCCCAAGCGCTGGGCGCATACGGGGATGAGGCCGCAAAAACCCCACATATTGATGCGCTTGCCCAGGAGGGTGCCGTCTTTGATCGAGCATATTGCAACACGCCACTGTGTGCACCATCGCGAGCTTCGATGATGACTGGGCAAATGCCATCCGACGTCGGCTGTTACGACAACGGCGCTGATTTCCCGGCATCGATGCCAACGTTTGCGCACCACTTGCGTGCCGTTGGCTACCATACGGCACTGATTGGGCGCATGCATTTCATCGGGCCAGATCAGGAACACGGTTTCGAAGAACGCTTGACGACTGACGTCTACCCGGCAGACCTCGACATGGTCCCCGAGTGGGAGCGTCCCATGGATCAGCGACTGCAGTGGTACCACGACGCCGATGCGGTCTTCACCGCAGGCCCATCGCAGGCCACCGTGCAGCAGGACTTCGACGACGAAGTCGGATTCCGCACACTACGACACCTCAACGATCGGGTTCGCGTCAACCAGGCATCCGGTGAAGACGTGCCATTCTTGATGGTCACCAGCTTCATCCACCCACACGACCCTTACGAGCCACCCAAAGAACACTGGGATCGCTTTGAGGGCCACCACATTCCGGATCCCCTGCACCCAGATGTCCCGCGTATCGAGCAGGACCCACACAGCCATCGTCTGCGCGCTATGAGCGGGTTTGATCAGCGTTATCCGAGCATCGAGGAAGTCCGCAACGCGCGTCGTTCCTATTACGCAGCCGTCAGCTATATCGACGACCACGTCGGACGCATCCGGGCCAAGCTTGATGAGCTCAACCTGCTCGACAACACCGTTATCGTCGTCACCAGTGATCACGGCGACATGCTGGGCGAAAAGGGCCTCTGGTACAAGATGTCACCCTATGAGGAATCTTCCCGCGTCCCACTGATCGTCTACGGACCAGAACATTTGGTACCGCAGGGCCGCTTCTCAAACCCGGTTTCGCTGATCGACCTCATGCCCACCCTGCTGGAACTCTCAGAGGCGCCCCAGGCAGACGTTGCTGGCATCTCCCTGTTGGAATCCGCGCGACAAGAAGCGTCCGGCAAAACCGGCCCACAAGATCGCGATGTGATCATCGAATACCTGGCCGAAGGCACTCACGCTCCGCAACTCACGCTTATCCGTGGCCAGTATAAGTACGTGGTGTGCCCCGGTGACCCGGACCAGTTATTCGATTTAACAGCCGATCCATATGAGCTGCAGAACGTTGCCGCCGCCGAAGAATATGTCAGCGTCGCACAACAGATGCGGAAAGACGTGGAATCGCGGTACAACCTTGAAAAGTTGGAAGCCGAGGTGCTGCACAGCCAGAAGCAGCGTCGTCTCGTTGCCTACTCGATGCAGCAAGGCAAAATCCGCCACTGGGACTATGTGCCAGATCCCGAGCATCGTTACGTTCGTGGAGATTTCTGGGATGCACTCGACTACGGCAAGGTGAGAATCCCACAGGCGGACTAACTGTCTGAAAAAAAACACTCCACCCGCAGGCTATCGAGATCAGATAATGTCCGGTTTCGATACCCGGCGGGTGTAGTTCCAGATTAGAACGAGTGTGTTAGATAATCATGCGTCCTTCGCGGCGGGCTTGAGCCCACTCTTTGAAAAACCCACGTGCGATAACAAACATGGTCACGCCTACGAAAATTGGCCACATTAATACGTAAATAGTCAGACCAACGGTCATATTATTCTCCTTGCTTGTCAGTAGCTACGTTGCCTACACTGCTGGTTTCCAACTGCTCTGATTCGTCTGCGTCGTTTTGGGTATCGAAGTCGCCAGTAATCTTCTGAATTACCGAGTAGTCGAAGTTCTCCTTGGAACGGAAAGACATGAAGTAGCAGACCAGGAAGCTGACAGCGTAGGCGACGAGCGAGCCAGATAACACCGAGTAATCACGGAGGAAGTTAAAGCCGAACGGCAAGACCGCGACCATGCCGACCGTTGCGATAATCAGTGCTGGTTTCATGCCAAAGAAACCGAAGCCCATGATGCCGAGGATGACGCCGATGCCAACGATCGACAAGAGCTCGACACCGTAACCCAGGATGCCATCGACTGGGATCCATTCGAAGCGCACCGGCAAGAAGATGACCAGCGCGGCCAGCACAGATACGGAGAAGGCAGCGTTCGTGACTTTCTTCCAGTAGAACGATGAGATGACCGGGAAGACCAGGCAGCCCCACATGGCGCCGACGAACACTAGGAGATCCAGAATACTGAATCGTGCTGTAGCGAAGTAGAGCGCAGCAGCAGTGGCAACAATCATGGTTACGCGACCGACGGTGAGCATAGTGCGTGGATTCGCTTTGCCGCGCCCCTTGCTCTGACCATAAATATCTGCCATGGCGATTGAAGACAGTGCCGAAAGATCCGAGTCCGCCGTTGAGGACAACGAACCAATGATCATGATGAAAGCCAAGCACAACAAGACAGGGCCGAGATAGGTGCCGGCCATCTGTGGGATCAAGTTGTTGAGGTCACCATCGAGGGGTGAGATACCCAGGTAGAGGGCCATAACACCGAGCATACCGATACCAATAATTGTGGCACCGTAACCGACCGTTGCGGTGATAAAGGTCGGCTTGATCAGGTCCTCACGCACGGCGAACAGGCGCTGGGCGATGGTTTGGTTACCGATTGCATAGGCAAGTACAGCGGCAATATAAGGGGCACCCTGATTCATGAATGCATCGGACGAGAAGAAGCTCTGTTGCTCAGGGGATACGTTACCGGCTGCGACACCGGCTTCGAACATGCCCGGACCACCGGCGGCGAAGAAGACAACCGGGATAATGATCGCGGCTGCACCGAGCATAGCCATGACCTGACAAAAGTCGGTCATGACGGAAGCACGGAATCCGGACCACAGGGTGTACAACAGGACACCTGCGGCAACAACGACGATACCCGTGCCGAAACTCAAGGGCGTCAAGATCGCGAAGAGGGCCCCACCGGCAATGAAGTTTGAGGTCAGCGAGATGACGGACCCTAGAACGTTGGACCCGGCCAGCATGAGCTGCGATGAGCGGCCGTGGCGTGCGTACATGACCTCGGCGAGTGTGTGCGCCTTTGGGGCAACTTTGCGGATGCGCTTACCAAAGGGATAAATAAAGAGAATCATCAGTGCGCCCCAGAACCCATAGTGAATGGGGCCAGAGACACCGTAGTTATACCCAGCCTCGGCTGAAGCGTACATTGATGACGCCCAAATCCACGTGGCAGTCATAGAGGCAGCAGAGATGCCGAAACCAATCTTGTTTCCAGCGGTCATGTAGTCATCAGCGTTTTCCTTTTTCCGGCTGATGAAGTACGACATGAGCAGAGTTCCTCCGTAAAAGAGGACAATCAACAACACCACGACAGGTATGGATATTTGGAGTAATTCTTGGCCTTCCGATGCAGGCGGCACAGTAGTCCTTTCGCTCAAACGTCCGTTAACGGCGCACGTTGCGCCTTACGGCCCGACCTTTCGCATAGGCTCAATCCGAAACGGGAATATTCCACAATCCGTCACGGTGAGTCGGTCAATTTTCAGACCACGTCGGGCGCTCACGCAGGATCTCGGCTGGCTGCACAGTCCCGGTTCTTCGCCGGCGCGCGCCTTAGCCAAACCCACTTTTCGTGAGCTTCAACCTCTCAGTTGAACATAGATAAGCTTGGCATAGTTCACCCCGAATAGCGAACCCATGGCGTGTGGAATGGTCTCACGGGGTCTCAAAACATCGGCGCCATGGTGCGAGAGCGAGGTTTTATCGAAGCGCGTCTTGCATAAATTTACCTACGAGTCAAATGCGCCGCCTGGGATGTGCCAATGAGTGCTTATAGCAGCATTGTGGCGAAGATTTAGGGTGTGCTCAATGATTGATAATTGCATGGAATTAGACGCTTCGACGGTTACTTTTCGGAAGCTCTACGATCAGCAAGTGCACTAAGAAATATACTGACGATTCGGGTCAGATCTGCAGTGGATATTTGCTCCAGATTGACCACTCCATCCGTGAGTGGAAACTCAAAATCGTGGTGCTGATGAAAATCTGGATGTGATGGTGATGAAGTCATGCGAAGGGCCCTTTCGTCTCATGCGAGTTGTCTCATCATGCATGACCTCAGTGCCGTCTGGCTGACCGAAAGGACCGTTCTGTGGATAACTACGGCGTGAGGTGCCACGAGAACTGCTTATCGGGTCGGGAGCCGATCGCGGTTATATGTGATGTCGTCATAGCCGTGAGGTTGTGGGTTGCCGTCTTCATCCAACGAAACGAACACGATCTTTTCGATCGACAGAATGAGGCTGCGAGTAATCATGTTTCGTACTTCGGCACGCATCGTCAATGAGGTGCGACCGAAGCGAGTAGCTTTGAGCCCCATTTCGATCATGTCGCCTTGTACCGCCGAGGAAATGAAATTGATTTCGGACATCATTTTGGTCACTGCCCGATGATTTCCTAGCTGCAAGATGGCGTAAATCGCGGCTTCTTCGTCGACCCAGCGAAGTAACGCTCCGCCGAAGAGTGTGCTGTTGGCATTGAGGTCTTCCGGCTTGACCCATTTCCGGGTGTGAAAGTTCATCCCGTCGTCGAGCACGCTAAAGGCTTGGGTTTGTGGTGAGGTTGGTTCAGAAGTCATAGAACTCAGCCTAGTCAGGCATCGCGTTGGTCATAATGATGGCCATCACAATTGTCGTGCGGGCGAACAGGCATTCCTCGGCCGAGTCAGTGGGCGCGACAATGGGCCCGCACCGTTTGTACGAGCCCATCATGACCAAGTGCAATTATTTTGCGGAGCGCCGTTCAGCCACGAGTGCTTCGAGACGGGCGCCAAGCCGCAACAGCTGATCCTCGGCGCCGATACGACCGATCGCCTGAACCGACCAGGACATCCCGTTTTCGTCGTCTTTGATCGGCACTGAAATTGCCGGCAGGCCAAGCACATTGATCATCGATGAATATGGTGTGAACTTACACTGATACTCGTAGTCCTCTTGGGCTTCTTTGGCGGAGAAAGTGCCCACCGGTGGTGGTGTGAATGCCAGAACCGGGGTCAGGACGACGTCGTACTCGCCAAACTGACGGCGGGTATCCTGTGCCCAATCGGTAAGGCGTTCAACAGCCTCCTCATATTGTTCTGGCGTCCGCGAGCGCGCTTGTCTCAAGAAGTCCTTGGCCAGCGGCTCCATCTGTTCCTCTGCACCCTCAGCAAGTGGCATCCGTGTGAGTCCATTGGTCCACACTGTTTGAAAGTTCTTGTGATAATCCGGCAGGTAGGAAAAGTCCATTTCCTCAATGGGTAGGCCCTCTTTGCTCAGCAATGCCACGGCAAGCGTCAACGCTTGGACGGCTGACTGGGAGAGCGTAATCTCCAAATCTGGCTGAAACGGTGCAGCCGTCGTGTAACCAATCGATAGGTTCCCGGCAGATTCATGACCTTCCCGCGCAGCGGAGAGGTACCGGCCCTGCTGCTGTGTCGGATCGACCAGAGCATCCATGAGCATGCCGGCGTCCTCGACAGTGCGTGCCAGGGGACCGGTGACCGTGAGGTTGGTGACGTGGTCTTTCTGATCGTCAGCTGGGACAGTGCCACGGCCGGGCTTCAAGCCGATCAGACCGGTTGCAGCCGCAGGAATGCGGATGGATCCGCCGCCGTCAGAGCCTGGAGCCACCGGCAGCATGCCGGACGCAACTGCGGCAGCAGCCCCGCCGGATGATCCACCGGCGGTTAGATCCGGATTGCGTGGATTCCGAGCAGGAGCTGAAATATCGTTATCCGAATGGCAGGATAGGGCGAACTCGGGGATGGTGGTCTTACCAACCTGTACCGCTCCCGAGGTATTGGCATTCAGCGAGAGGGGGTCATCGCTGGTTTGGGGTTCAGAATTCACGAACAACTTGGAACCAAAGGTGGTGACCATGCCGGACACATTGACAGCATCTTTGAACGCGAGGGGAAGGCCGTGCAGCGGACCAACCACGCCGGTCGAGGCATAGGTTGCATCGAGCTCATCGGCACGAGCTAGGGCGGCGTCTGCATGCACCGTTATGAAAGCGCCCAAATCAGCTTTGGAATTGATCACGGCGAGAAAATGTTCGGTGACTTGCCGGGCAGTATAGGTTCCGGAGGCAATCGCATCGCGCAGTTCGACCGCGCTCAGCGAGCCAATGGCATGATTTTCGGTCATACGTTAACTGTATACGTCCACGAGCTCAATCTGGCCGGTTTTGCTGGCAGCCGGGCGTTTTGTTGGTTTACGATGGCCACATGAGTGACTTTGAAACCCTTAATGTAAACGAAGTACCCGACGACGCCCACATCTTGGATGTCCGTGATCCATACGAATTCGATGCCGGCCATATCCCCGGGGCCATCAATATCCCAATGGACCAACTCCCGGTTCGCATCGAAGAGCTTGACCCAGATACCGACTACTACGTGATCTGTCGAACCGGCGGCCGCTCCGCACGGGCCACACCGTATATGGAAATGCACGGCTACTCAGCATTCAACGTAGCCGGTGGCTGTGGCGCCTGGTTAGAAGCGGAGAAACCGTTGGTCTCTGAAACCGGTGGCGACCCCATCGTGCGCTAACAGCAGTGTGAAGTCCCACGAGTTACCATGCGCCCGAAGTACTTCGAGGTACAGTAAACACCCATGAAGTCGTTTGCGTATCTTGGTCCAGAAGGCACATTTACCGAAGCCGCCCTCCAAAGAGTTCCCGAAGCTCGCGGAGCAACGAAACTCGCGGCAGGCTCGGTGATCACTGCGCTCAACCATGTGCGCACCGGGGAGGTCGAGGCCGCCGTCGTACCAATTGAAAATTCGGTAGAGGGCGGCGTTTCGGCCACACTGGATGAAATTGCCGTGGGCAACGAACTGCATATTGTTCGCGAAGTCTTAGTGCCCATTAGTTTCATGCTGGTTGGCCGTCCTGGTGGCACCCAGGAACTTGATCAGCTGCGCAGCGTCTCAACCCACACACACGCGTGGGCGCAGGTCCGCAGCTGGGCCGAAGCGAACATTCCTCAGGCTGACTTCGAGCAAGCATCTTCAACGGCTGCCGGCGCTCGCGGCCTACTCGACGACACCACAACCTATGACGCCGCCGTGTGTGCGCCGCATCTCGCTCGCGGCTTGGACCTCCCGATCCTTGCGGAGGGGATAGAGGACACGGTAGGCGCGGTCACCCGATTCGTAGTGGTGGCTCAACCGGGCACACTGCCTGAACGCACCGGCTCCGATAAAACATCTCTGGTAGTACCGCTGCCCGAAGACCATCCCGGCGCGCTGGTCCAAATCATGAACCAGTTCTCCACCCGCGGTATCAACTTGTCGCGCATTGAATCCCGACCCACCGGCGAATACCTAGGCAAATACTTCTTTTCCATCGACCTGGAGGGCCACCTGGAGGAAGAACGCGTGGGAGCTGCACTTGCAGCGCTCCACCGGATGTTCCCGGGGGTGCGGTTCATGGGGTCCTACCCGCGAGCCGAGCCCATCCCGTATGCCATTCCGGCATATACCACCGACGACGCCTACCAGCGCGGCCGGGCCTGGGTGCAAAACATTCTCAACCGGTGAGTTATTTCTGTTCGGTTGATAGCTCGACCGGCACACGCACGCGCAGTGACAACGGAATAGTTGTTGCTTTGACTTCTTTGATTTTCGGGATCGGATCCCCGTCAATCTGGGCAACGAGCGGTTCTTCGAATACCATCCTGCACGTTCGTGCCTGAAACGTTGTGACTCGAGGACTCTTGCGCTTTGCCGTCAGCGTGGCACTTGCTACCTGAATCCAGTCGACCAGGTGGCGCGGATCCAGCAGCGCAACATCCAACAGACCGTCATCAATCACCGCATCGGGGATCATATTGATGCCCCCGGTGAGATACCCGCAGTTGGCAATCATCGCAGAACGAACCCGGTAGCGCTTCGGCTCCTTCCCATCGGACGACACCGTAACCGAGTGGCGTTTGCCTCGCAGATGTCGCACACCGGCCTCGGTGTATGCCAGCCACCCGGCAGCTGCTTTGAGCCGGTCCGACGTCGAGTGCATGATTTGCGCGTCGTAGCCTGCGCCAGCAATAACCACCGAAACCTGGTTGTCCCACGTATCGTCGTCGTGCAACATATCCAAGGACACGACATCAACCGCACGCGACTGCCCGTTAAAAGCAATGGAAATGCACGAGTGGACATCGTTGATGGGCAAATTCAGGTTCCGAGCCAACAGATTGCCCGTTCCCGTGGGGATAATCCCCATCTGGACGTCGGTGTTGTACAGTACCTTCGCCGCGGCGCGCACCGTGCCGTCCCCGCCAGCGATCACTACGAGCTGGGCGCCATCTTTGACCGCACGCTGAGTGGCGGCATAACCGGAATCATCAGGATCCGTCTCATAAAACTTCGGTTCGGGGAGCCCAAAGAGTGCGCAAGCCTGCGTGACCAGCGGACGCGCTTGGTCCGCGGCGGCCTTCGCGGGGTTGAACACCATCGCGACATGATTCAACACGCCCAGCCTCGAGGCCACCTGCGGCAGTTCATACGCTTGGGTGAGCTGCCCGGAAAGCTCCCGGTTCACATCCCGTAGCCGAGTCGCACGAACATCGGCTTTACGCCAGGCAACGATCGCTACAATTGCCCCAATGATGGCGCAAACAGACACCACGATAAGCACAGTGGTTAACGGATTCATGTCAACAAGTCTAGGTCACACCCGGCTCAGGTAAGCTGATTGATGTGATTGACGTAAAGCATCTTGCCGAAAACCCTGACCTGTACCGAGCCTCGCAGCGCGCACGCGAAGACGACGAATCACTGGTGGATCAGATCATCACCGCTGACGCCGACCGCCGGGCCGCGCTCCAGGCCTTTGAACGCTTGCGCGCCGAACAAAATGTCGTCTCTAAAAAGATTGGCCAGGCCTCCGGAGACGAGAAGCAAGCCCTGCTTGGTTCCGTTAAGGAACTTTCGGCGAACGTCAAAACCGCAGAAGCCCAAGCCGATGCCGCCACCCGAGAACTCGAAGCGCTCAATAATCGCTTCCCCAACCTCATTGTTGAAGGTATCCCATCCGGTGGCGAAGAGAATTTCGCGGTACTCAAAGAAGTTGGCGACGTACCGCAATTCGAGTTTGAACCTCGCGACCACCTAGAACTTGGTGAACTGCTGGGCGCCATTGACATGGAACGCGGAGCAAAAGTCTCGGGTTCGCGCTTCTACTTCCTCAAAGGTGTGGGCGCTCAACTCGAAATGGCGCTGACCCAAATGGGCATGGCACAAGCGGCCGAAGCCGGGTTTACACCAATCATTACGCCAACCCTGGTACGCCCAGAAACCATGAACGGTACCGGATTCAACGTCGAGCACGACGACGAGATCTACCGCATCGAAAAGGACGACCTCTACCTGGTCGGTACCTCCGAAGTTGCCCTGGCCGGTTACCACGCTGATGAAATTCTTGACTTCAGCGATGGCCCCATCCGATTTGCTGGCTACTCGACCTGCTACCGCCGCGAAGCCGGAGCCGCAGGAAAAGACACCCGCGGCATCATTCGTGTCCACCAGTTCAATAAGCTGGAAATGTTCATCTATACCACCGTCGAGGAAGCCGAAGCCGAGCACGAGCGCCTGCTGGCTTGGGAAGAAGACATGCTGGCCAAGATTGAGGTGCCCTACCGGGTTATCGACACCGCCGCCGGCGACCTCGGCCCCTCTGCTGCACGGAAGTTCGACTGTGAAGCGTGGGTTCCCACGCAAGAGGACTACCGCGAACTCACGTCGACCTCGAACTGCACGACCTTCCAAACGCGTCGTCACAATGTGCGTGAACGCCTCTTTAACGCCGACGGCACTCGCGCCGGTACCCGGATGGCCGCCACCCTCAACGGCACCCTCGCCACTACCCGCTGGCTTGTCGCGATCCTGGAAAACCACCAGAACGCCGACGGCTCGGTCAACGTGCCAAAAGCCCTGCAACCATACATGGGCGGCAAAACTGTACTGGAGCCCGTCAAATAACGACCGCGGTGTACCGCCGCAAGTCGTCGCCAAGAAGTTCGGACCAGATTTCCTGCCACGTTCGCGGGTGTTCGTCTCACGTTCATCGCAACGTTGCCCAACATGATTGACTAGTGATTATGAATAAAAAGATGGTCTGTTTAGACGTAGACGGTACGATCGTGGACTTTGACGGCCACATGTATCCAGAAGTGCGTGCCGAGATTATCAATGTCATGGAAGCTGGACACCACGTCCTGATCGCCACCGGGCGGGCCTTCCACGCGACATTGCCCATCATCCGCGACCTCGGACTACACTCGGGCTACTCCGTGTGTTCCAACGGAGGTGTCTCGCTGCGCCTGGATCCAGAATTGGATGAAGGGTTCGAAGTCATCGCGCGCAGCACCTTCGATCCGTCGTCGGTGCTTGATTCACTCAGTGAACGCATCCCCATGGCCAAGTTCGCAATTGAAGACGATACGGGACAATACCTTTCGACCGAACGGTTCCAAGACTTCAGCTTCGGGGTACAAGCCGCCGGTGTGGCGTTCGAAGAGCTCCAGGAAACCACGGCTGTACGTCTCGTGGTGTTCTCTCAAGACTCATCAACACAAGAATTCGCTTCGGCCATCGAAACCCTCGGACTCCAGGGCATCACGTACTCGGTTGGGTATAACGCGTGGCTGGATGTTGCTGGCGCGGGCGTCTCGAAAGCCTCGGGCCTAGAAGCGCTACGTCAGATTCTGCACGTCGATCCGCAAGATACCGTTGCGATTGGTGATGGGTTCAATGACGTGGAAATGCTGGAATGGGCTGGCCGCGGTGTAGCCATGGGTCAAGCGCCACAAGAGGTCAAACAGGTTGCCGACGAGATTACGGGAACCGTACACGATGGCGGACTCGCCACCGTACTGCGCACCCTGCTCTAAGCGTCAGGGAGGTCTCAAAGTCCACTGTTGGACTGGATTGCGACGGCGGAATCCGTCTGGTCCAATAACAAACGTACCGTGGAACGAACGTCGTGCTCGGTATTGTAGAGGGACCGCTTGATCGCCTGCGACACGGCCTGAACGGTCATCCCTAATTCTTTGGCGACACGTCGCTGTTGGCCCCGCACGCCCGGTACAAGCCGGTCCAGTACAGCCCACTCAGCGTCGGAACGTCGAGACACAATATGGCCGAGCAGCTGCAACACGTTTTGAGCATGTTTGCCCAATTGTGTCGGATCGACGCCGCGCGGTGGCTTCGCCGCCTCAATGCGTAACGGCACCAGTTGACCCTGCTTGGATGCCAATGAGAGAGCCAATTCGGCTGCTTTCACGCCGGAACCTTCAAGCCTGCCGTGACTATTTTCAGCTACACCGCCGACGCCGATACCCACATTCCAGTCTTGCAGCCGCATGGCGTGCATGGCAGCTTCGACGGCGTGCTGCGACGTGCCTACCACTTGTTTGTAGGCAGTAGGATCTGCCGCGCGTGACCCCGGGAAGTCAACGCCCAAGCGTTGCTCTAAGTCGTGTTGCAACGACAATAATTTCTGTTCGCTTGGTTCGGCGGAGCGTTGAGTCATCATCAAAACAAACATATTTCTATCCTTGCACGTACCCAACACCTAGCGCGAGGTGCCCGGGTTCGTGGACAGCAAGTTCTTTGTTTGGAATACAGCAAAACGCCGTAAGAGCGGGCTCTCACGGCGTTTTCTGATCACGGGACCTGGGAATTTACGTATTGTCTCACGGCGAAATTACTCAAACCGGACTGATGCGTCCCGTAGTCTGAGTCGTTTTTCGAGGTTTTAGCCTTGAAAACGATCAATCGATGCTTGGAGTTCAGCTTCAGCAGCTTCGCGGCCTTTCCAGCCTTCAGCTTTCACCCATTTTCCTGGTTCCAAATCCTTGTACCGGGTGAAGAAGTGCTCAATCTCTTTGACCAGGTACTGGTCGATGTCATCGAGTTCCTTGATGTGGTCATAACGCGGATCATTCGGCACACACAGCACCTTATCGTCACCACCGCCGTCGTCAGTCATCGAAAAGATCCCGATTGGGCGTGCTTCAACAACAATATTCGGTAGGAGATCGAAACCAGGCAAGTACACCAGCGCATCCAGCGGGTCGCCGTCCTCCCCCAGAGTATTATCGAAAAACCCGTAGTGAGTGGGGTATTCCATGGACGTAAAAAGCACACGGTCCAGGTGTAGACGGCCGGTCTTTTCATTGATTTCGTACTTGACTCGAGAGCCGGCTGGGATCTCAATGGTGACGTCGTGGTGCATTATTTCTCCATCTAATCGGGGTATGTCTTGCCGCACCGAATTGATCAGGCGCAAGCGTATGCTTGATCTAAGGTTATTACGTGCACAGGCAATTCACCCAAATAAGCTTACAGAGTGCAACGACTTTAATGGGATAAGGCGAAAAACAGTTCGACAGGTGACAGCATGATGGCAGCGAAATCTTCCGGCCGGCGGGCAGACCGCGACCGGCAGGCTCGCCGCCCCAACGCATGGTTGATCGGGTTGCTCATCGGGCTGGTTGCCGGTACAACGGTCGCGGTGACATATCCGGCGCCCAGCGTGGA
>NZ_JAKDKW010000049.1 GCF_030453185.1 Yaniella sp.
CATCTCTACGTTAAAACGCCGACACCACCACATTATTCATCGGTGGATCAAGGCTTAGCGCGGTCACTGCATCTTTCACGACCTGCGCTTTATGCCCGAGTCACCAGGTTGGAGCGGCAGCTTGGTTACAGTCTCGAAGACGATGCTGAGCAGCGCACAGCAACCCATCTGGCGTTGATGGCCTACCGCGTCAATCCGGATGGTGTGTACGCAGTACTGCGACAGAGGTTTTAAAGGGGGAGTAACAGCGTGCACTTTTCGCCCATTCAACTGCAATACTTCGTACAAGTCGCCAATGCTGGCAGCTCTACAGCTAGCTGGAATTGCCCCAACTGACCTTGGGGTATCAGTCGAGTAGCAGATTAAATACGTGTGGCGGTGAACCGGATGGTCCACCGCCACACGTATGACTTACAACGAGGAACTAGTCGTTTTGTTCCTGCCATTTGTCGGCACATGCGATACCGGCGTCTACCGGGTTATCTTCGTCCTGGTAGCTCTCATAGGCAGCGATATATTCTTCGAGATATGCGTCAGCATTATCAAAGTTGTAGTCGTCCATGATTTGCAGCCAGGCTTCTTGAGCGCCGTCTTCGGCCTCTGCGCGCCACTTCTCGGTTTCTTCCTCTGGCCAAGATTCAAAGTTCTTAACATCAGGGGAGTCCAACATACCTTGGCAGATATCTTCGAGTTCACCGTTGGATAGTTCGATGATGCGACCTTCGTTAAACTCTTGGGTCACGTCGTCGACAATCTCTTGGAGTTCCGGAGTCAGAGACTCGTAGGTATCGTTATTCCACCACATGCCATAAGCGGTGTACTGGCCAACGCCGGTGTCAGCCCAATACGGCAGCTGTTCAGTGACCTGGTAGTTC
Organism: Yaniella sp.; assembly: GCF_030453185.1. Classification (GTDB taxonomy): domain Bacteria; phylum Actinomycetota; class Actinomycetes; order Actinomycetales; family Micrococcaceae; genus Yaniella. Next base: position 876 of record NZ_JAKDKW010000049.1, read on the forward strand.
ACCGCGAAGTCCAGCGAGGAGGCTACGGAATCAATAACGCCACGCTGCAATGATTCGTATGTTTCTGCAGCGGTAATGGCATTGACGTTTACTCCGGCAGTTTCCAGGGTGCGCTGCGTTACGGGTCCCGCTGCGCGTGCCGAAAGGCCTTGTAGGGATTCGTAGTCTTCGATCGGTGCTTTTGCCCCGATCAACAGCGCACCGACCGGCCAGGCAGCGATGTACTCTAGGTTGCTCTGCTCCAACTGCGCCATTGCTGGTTCGTAGTTGGTGTGCAAATCGTAGAGTGCTTCAACTGACGCCTGTATGTCGTTGTTCAAAAACGAGATGGACATAATGGACATGGTGGGCAGCAAGTGCGGGGTGTAGTCGGTGACCGTCAGACCGATGTCGGCACGACCGTCACGGACACAGTCGGCAACTTCGTCCATGCTGCAGACCGCTTCGAATGAGCTGCGTTCAAACTCTATGCGGCCGTCAGAAGCTTCTTCGACGGCGTCGTAATACTCTTCGGCGATGACGGCGTGCTGGGTGCCGTCCAGGGCACCGTTGGCCACGGTGAAGTAGTAGTTGTCGGCGCCTTCAACAATCCCTTCCTCACACGCGGTGAGAGTGAGAGCCGCTGCGGCCATGATTGCTGCGACCTTGGCAAAGCGAGAAAAAAGTTTTGATTTCATTGGTTACATGCCTTCCTAATGTTGCACCAAGCTGGGCAGATACAAGATGAGGTCGGGGAGGAGGAAGAAGATCGCGATCAGAACGAGGTCTATCACGAAAAACGGCATGATGCCTTTGAAGACTGTTTCTGAACGGATGCCCGTTGTTCCCGCTACGACGAACGCGTTGATGCCCACAGGTGGTGTGACCATGCCGATCTCAATGAGCTTGACGATCAAGATGCCCAGCCAGATCGGGTCAAACCCGAATTCGACAGCTACCGGCAGGAGGAGTGGCACAGAAATCATCAGTAGTGAAAGTGATTCCAGCACCATGCCGAGGGGGACCAAGCTCATCAGGAGGATAAGCATCGCCAATGACGGTGCGATGTTCCAGGACAACACGGCCTCGGTGATCATATTTGGTACCCGAGCTGCGATGAAGAATGAGGAGAGGATTCCTGACCCGATCACGATGAAGAACACCATGGCTGTGGTAGAAGCGGTGTTCTGCAGCGCGTTGGTGATGCCGTCCCAGATGCCCTTGGCACCCTCTTTGCGCAGTTCGAATAGTAAAATGAGCACCGCGGCGATCGCGCCGAATGCTGCGGATTCGGTAGCGGTGAAGATACCTGAGTACATACCGCCCAGCACAATGGCGAACAAGAGGCCAATGTATACGAGGCCACGCCACGGGAGTTGACCCAGTGGGGATTTTTCAAGTTTTGCAGCGTTGATCTCTGTTGCTTGGTCTAAAGCGTCTTGGACGTTGTCTGCGTCAACGATCTGCTCCTGACGCCTCATGCGCCATCCGGAAAACATGATCCACAGCGAGTAGGCAATGGCAGAAAGGATACCGGGCACAATACCCGCGGCTAGCATTTCAGCAACGGAGACTTGGGCCAAGATGGCGTATAGCACCAGGAAGGTGGACGGCGGAATCATCGATCCCAAGGTTCCGGCCACGGCAACCAGCGCAGTTGCCATGGAAGCCGGATAGCCGGCGGCGCGCATTTCCTTGACCGACAAGCGAGCCATGGTTGCTGCGGTACTGATCGATGAGCCAGACACGGCCGAGAAACCGGCAGATGCGGCAACCGTGGCGATACCTAGACCACCGGGGAGACGACCTAAGACGCGGTCGGCAATTTTGAAGACGTAGGCCGCGACGTTTGCTCGAACGGCAAACATACCCATCAAGATGAACATCGGGATGATAGTCAGTGAGAAGGTCGCGGTCTCGGAGAACGGCACTGCCCCGAGTTCCAGGGTCGTGTGATTGATCCCCCGTAGCGCGACCAAGCCTAGTGCGCCGGAGAGGCCGAGTGATACGGCAACAGGTACCCGCAAGAGAAGCAGGACGAGCATGAGTAGTAGAACAATTGCGATGACACTACCAACAGTCATGATGTTCGTCCTCCTTCGACGTTTTCTGGAGTTTCGTTCTCCGTGGTTTCAGGCATGGGTTCCTCTGCGAGAACTGCTTCGAGTTCATCGGAAAATCCCATGGGTTCCTTGTGCGTGAGGCAGCGGTACAGGTTCGCTAATGCCACCAAAAGCAGGGAAATAAAGCCCAGTGTCAGGATCCAACGCATGGGATACATCGGCCACTGGACGAGACCGAAGCGGATTTCGCCTGCCTGTGTGGCTTGCACTGAGTTCAGTATGTTGGCGTAGGAAAGCCAGGCTGTGTAGAAGGCAACGAGTGCCCAGATAAAGATATTCGTGGCTCTTGCCCAAGTAGGGTTAAAGCGGTCAGTTAGCAGGGTGACGGCAACGTGTTCGCCATTGACGCCGGCCCAGGCCAGTCCGAAAGCAACGGCCGTGACCATCGAAGTTTCGGCGATTTCGATCATGCCGGGCAGTGAAGCGCCGGTCGCGTTGCGTACGAAGACGTCAACTGCGATCGCAATAACCATGACCACGATGGCAACCGCTGAAAGCACGGCAAGCAAACGGGCCATACCGTGAATCAGTTTTTCCATGATGAGTTCCTTTGTGCTCGAGGTCTTCGTGGGGCACCGTTTGAGAGTGTACAAATGCGGTGCCGCACGCTGTGTGGTGAGCTACTGCACAGCGATAAAGAAGCTGAGAGAAATCATATACGAAGCTATGCAGGCGTGCAGCGCGAGTGGGTCTCGAAAATGCCGGGAACCAACAAAAGTGGCCTAAAGGTGCGGCGAATCACAGGAGGCTCGTGGGTGCGAGCTGCGCGCGCGGCATCGAGCTCGCTTCTGCGCAATCTGCACCATATCGCTCTTGTGTCAGGTTGGCGCAGTCGAAATCTTGTGCAGCCGAGGCTGTGGGGTTATAGGTTGTTTTCTGTCAGAGAAATTTGCGAAGCGCGGCACAGTAGCTGGTGTTGTAGCGAACAATATCTGACTGCGCTGTTCAGGTGTTTAGCGACGAGCAGGCGCTCATCGCGGGGTGATAGGCCAGGATGACGAGGATCCTTCGCAATCTGCCGCCCGCACTGTGATTTGGTAAACTCTGGTTGTAACTGTTCTCGACCCAATACCAACGTGCTGCGGGTGCGAGAACCTTTCTATGTTGCGGGACAGTCTGATGCCGTCCCCTTGGGAGAGATGAATTTTATGCCAGCAATCGCAATCGTGGGTGCCCAATGGGGCGACGAGGGCAAGGGTAAAGCAACGGATTTGCTCGGCGGTCGTGTTGACTACGTCGTCAAACCAAACGGCGGGAACAACGCCGGTCACACCGTAGTCGTCAACGGTGAAAAGTTTGAGCTGAAGCTATTACCTGCCGGAATCCTGTCACCTCAGGCGATCTCGGTGATTGGTAACGGGGTGGTCATTAACCTCGAGGCCCTGTTTGAAGAAATTGATGGTCTCGAGACCCGCGGACATGACACCTCGCATCTGCGCATCTCTGCCGATGCCCATCTTGTAGCGCCTTATCACCAGACACTGGACAAGGTCACCGAACGTTTCTTAGGTAAGCGTGCCATCGGTACGACAGGGCGCGGCATTGGCCCGACCTACCAGGACAAGGTTGCTCGTCTCGGTATTCGCGTGCAGGACCTCTATGACGAATCCATTCTGCGCCAGAAGATTGAGGGCGCGCTGCGGCAAAAGAACGAGCTCCTGGTAAAGCTCTACAACCGCCGGGCTTTCACTGTCGATGAGATCGTCGACTACTTCATGGACTACGCCGAGCGTCTACGCCCCATGGTTGTTGACTCGGTTCGGATCCTTAACGAAGCGCTGGACGAAGACAAGGTTGTGCTCATGGAGGGTGGCCAGGCCACCTTCCTCGATGTGGACCACGGAACCTACCCATTCGTCACGTCCTCCAACCCCACCGCTGGGGGCGCTTCGGTAGGTGCAGGTATTGGCCCCACCCGTTTCACTCGCACTATCGGCATTGTGAAGGCCTATACCACTCGCGTTGGTGCAGGACCGTTCCCCACCGAACTTTTTGATGAGATGGGCGATCAGCTGCGCACCATCGGTGGCGAATTCGGTGTCAACACCGGACGCCCACGTCGTACCGGCTGGTATGACGCGGTGATGGCGCGCCATGCTGCCATGATTAACGGCTTCACGGACTATTTCGTAACGAAACTCGATGTCCTGACCGGCCTCAAAGAAATTCCCGTGTGTGTTGCATACGACGTCGACGGCGTCCGCCACGATGCCATGCCGATGACTCAAACTGACTTCCACCACGCCAAACCGGTTTATGAATACTTCCCCGGCTGGGAAGAAGATATTTCTGGTGCTCGCACCATTGAAGACTTGCCGAAGAACGCCCAGAACTACATCTCTGCGCTAGAAAAACTTGCGGGTGTGCGCATTTCCGGTGTGGGTGTTGGCCCGGGCCGCGATGAAGTTATCCAAGTTCGCGATCTAATCTACGAAGACTAACGCTATGCAATATGTATCCACTCGAGGCGGCATGGAGCCGTCCAATTTCTCTGACGTGTTACTCGAAGGGCTTGCGCCCGATGGCGGGCTGGTCGTCCCACAGACCATCCCCAACGTCGACGCCGAAACTCTGGAATCCTGGCGCGAACTAACCTATCCCCAGCTCGCCACCGAGGTTATCGGCCTGTACTGGACCGACATCCCGCGTGAAGACCTGGCCGAACTTTGCCAGGCAGCGTACGGGCCCCAGTTCAAAGCCGATATGATCGTGCCGCTTACCCCGATCGATCAGATGTCTGCACTCGTTGACCTTTCGCAGGGTCCTACGCTTGCATTCAAAGATATGGCCATGCAATTCCTCGGTGAAGCACTGCCCTACGTGCTGCAAAAGCGCGGCCAGACTCTCAACATTCTTGGGGCAACATCGGGTGATACCGGTTCGGCCGCCGAATATGCATTCCGGTCTAAACCAAATATCGGGGTGTTCATGCTGTCGCCAAAGGGGCGGATGTCACGCTTCCAGCGTGCACAGATGTACACGCTCACCGACGATAACGTGCACAATATTGTCATCGAAGGCGTTTTTGACGATGCGCAGAATCTCGTCAAAGAACTCAATAGCGATCTCGAGTTCAAGGCCGCCAACTCGCTTGGCACCGTCAACTCGATTAACCTCGGGCGGCTCATTGCACAGAGTGTCTATTACTTCTGGGCATGGTTGCGCGTCACCAACGGTATTCCTGCTGAGCAGCGGGAGAGCTTCGGCGTCTCCTTCGCTGTGCCATCCGGCAACTTTGGCAATATATTTTCCGGACAGTTGGCTCGTCAGATGGGTCTACCCATCGACACACTGGTGTTGGCCACCAATGAGAACAACGTGCTGGACGAATTCTTCCGCAGTGGCAAATATGAGCCACGCTCAGCAGATAACACCCTGGCAACTTCCTCGCCCTCGATGGACATTTCCAAGGCATCCAACTTGGAGCGGTTCATCTACTTGGTCCTGGACCAGGACCAAGAACAGCTCGCCAAGGCCTGGCAACAGCTCGACACCACCGGAACGCTCGATCTGTCGGAGCAGCAGCCACGCTTTGAGCAAGAATTCGGTATGGTTTCAGGGACTTCCACGCACCAGGACCGTGTTGCCACTATTCGCGCTGTCTATGAAAAAGCAGAAGTCGTGATCGACCCGCACACAGCAGATGGCGTGACTGTTGCTCGTGGATTCCAGCGGCCAGGCCACCCTATGCTCGTGCTGGAAACAGCAAAACCAGAAAAATTTGGCGATATCGTGAACGAAGCGCTGGGCTTTGAACCGGAGCTGCTCCCCGAATTTGCGCAGTTATTGGAATTGGAGCAGCACACCGTAGAAATGGGCGCTGACGCCGAAGCACTTCGCAACTACATCGCGAAGCATCACGTGTAATCCAGATTCACAGGATTTAGACAGGCAACTCCCTGACGGCCTCAAGGTCCGTATGTTTATCCTAGAAACACCTCAAGGTGTGAGTGATAAGTAAAGCCCCGACCGGTTTTCCGGTCGGGGCTTTTCCCTGTCCAAGGCTAGCGGCGAAAGAAACTCTGAGGGTTTATACAGGAACTTTCAAGTCTTTCCCAAAGAACTTTTCTTAGACTAAGAATACCTCTTCAAGGTGTGAGTGATGAGTGATCAGGGCCCCGGTACAAAACCGGGGCCCTGAGTCTTTGGTAACGAGGATATTAGGCGTCGAGGCGCTGACGCTTCGAAGAGATCTGGCCGGTGTTGAAACCCGCCAGATTCAAGCCGCCGTGGAAGCGGGCGTGCTCAATTTTGACACACCGGTCCATGACAACGGTCATGCCGAGCTCTTCTGCCACCTCGGCTGCTTCATCCGACCAGATACCCAACTGCAGCCAAAAGTATTTGGCGCCGATGGCAGCAGCTTCTTTGGCGATCTCGGGGGTATCTTCAGCGCGACGGAACACATCAACCATATCGATCTGTACGGGAATATCTTCCAGCGATGCATAGACCGGATGTCCGAGGATCTCGCCACCCTTTTCGGCCAGGATCGGGTTGACGAAGTACACATCATACGTCGACGACGACAGCAAATAGGTCGACACAAAATATGAGGCACGCTTGAGCTTATCGGACGCCCCAACAATGGCAATGGTTTTGACATCTTGCAGGATGTTCAAGCGCTCGATAGCGCCTGGGCCAACCCACTTACGTTCAGATACGGCAGTCATTGATTCTCCTTAGGCATCTTTCATTGTTGCGGTCAGCGCCTGGTCGAGGTCCCAAATAATGTCGTCGACATCTTCGATACCAACTGAGATGCGGACCAGATCATCGGGGATACCTGCGGCAGCCAGCTGTTCTTCGGAAAGCTGTTGGTGGGTGGTGGAACCTGGATGCAGCATCAAGGTCTTGGCATCACCAATATTTGCCAGGTGTGAAGCCAACTGTAGGTTGGCCATGAACTCAGCGGATGCCTTCCGTCCTCCTTTTACTCCGAAGCTGAATACCGAACCCACACCCAACGGCAGTAGGGCTTTACCGCGCTCGTAGTACGGGTTGTCTTCCAGCCCAGCAAAGTTCACGTAAGCAATACGGTCATCCGCTGCCAACCACTGAGCGACCTTATAAGCGTTGGTGAGGTGTTCGTCCATGCGCTGCGGTAGCGTTTCTACACCGATCATCAGCTGGAAGGCGGCCTGCGCGGACAGTGTTGGTCCAAAGTCGCGGAGCTGTTCATTTCGTAGCTTGGTCAGGAACCCGAATTCGCCGAAGTTTCCGTACCAAGACAGGTTGTTATAAGACGGAACCGGTTCTGTCATCAACGGGAAGTTGCCGTTATCCCAGGGGAACTTGCCGGATTCTACAACCACACCGCCCATCGTGGTGCCGTGGCCGCCCAAGAACTTGGTGGCCGAATGAATCACGATGTCAGCGCCGTGTTCCAGCGGACGGATCAGATACGGCGGGGTCAGCGTCGCGTCAACGATCAACGGGATCCCGTGTTCCGCGGCCAGAGCGCCCAGGCCTTCCAGATCAACGATCACACCCGAGGGGTTGGCCACGATCTCGGTGTAAATGGCTTTGGTGTTGGGCTGGATGGCCGCTTTGAATGCTTCAACCTCGGTCGAGTCCACGAAGGTGGTGTCGACACCAAAACGACGTAGCGAAACATCCAACTGGGTCACGGTGCCGCCGTAGAGCTTCGATGAGGCAACGATGTGGTCGCCCGAGCCGGCCAGGGCTGCGATGGTCACAAATTCTGCGGCCTGCCCGGAAGCAGTGGCCACCGCGCCGATACCACCCTCGAGCGAGGCAATGCGTTCTTCGAATGCTGCAACGGTTGGGTTGGAGATGCGGGAGTAGACGTTGCCATACTTCTGCAGGGCAAAGAGGTCTGCTGCATCCTGTTGAGTTTCAAACACATACGACGTCGTTTGATAAATCGGTACGGCGCGTGAGCCGTGAACAGCGTCGGGCACCGCCCCGGCGTGGAGGGCACGTGTGCGGAACCCAAATTCGTGATCTGCCATGACGTCCTTTCTAAAAATTCGTCATGTGTCAGCATACCTGGCCGCACTCAGCGGGGATCCATACGGGCCAATTAGAGTAATGGTTGATGACCAAACGCGAATCCCCTGACCACGAAACGCCCCGGCGGCAACCCACCAGCTCGGAAAACCCGCCGCAGGCTCAGCCCACCAACTTTTGGACGACGGGCAAGGGCGTACTCACTATCGTGGGCATTGCCCTGGGGATCACCGCCGTCGTCATGACGTTTATCCTTTCCACGCTGGAAGACGAGACCGTGTACGACCAAGATGCGGCCTATCTTGATCAGCCCACCGATTCGGTGTGTGATCTTGGTGGGGTAGCGCTCGAGGGGTCGATCGGTGAGGCCCCGGACGCCAGCTGGGTTGAACACGCTGGTGCCTGGTTACCAACTTCAGACCAGTACGGACCGGGAGAACTTGCCTCCTCCGGAGAATTTAGCTGTTTCGAACACTCGCCGCGCGGGATGCTGTTTGCTGCCTCTGCGTATACCGGTCAACTGGCGAATCCGGATTACTGGGAACAGGACACGGAGTTCTTCGCTGGGCAGCACGCTGAAGCGCACCGGGCTGAGGCCGCAGAGCTCTTCACCACGGTGTTCTCCGATGCCGACTCCGCGCTGGGTGGGTTCCGGTTAGTGAACTACGACGGCAAGACCGCACAAATCGATATGGCGGTGACCTCCTTCGACGGCGCTGAAACATCCAGAACCTCCGTGCTCTTGGACATGATCTGGGTCGATGGTGACTGGTACATCGATGCCTCGGCCGACGAACTCGCCGTCACCTTGGAACCGCTATCGGACCTGATCGGGTACCAAAACTGGTCGGCCTAACGATATAGAATCTCGTTATGGCGTATAAGCGAAGAATTTCTCGACCCCTCAGCCTCACGGCTGCTGCAACACTGGTCGTCGTCCTTGCCGGGTGCTCGGACACCCCGATTCCACACCAAGAATTCGTGTCGCGACCCGATTTGAAGCCACCGGAATTCGACGTGACCCGGGGCGATGCCTGGGACGCCGAGTCCACTGCCGATGACGAGTACATTTTCCTAACCCCGAACTTCGATACCGATACGCCCTCGAGCGCGGCCATGATTGTCGATATGAACGGCGAAGTCGTGTGGATGGATCCATCCGGTCAACATGATGACGATGCCGGGCACTTCGATTTGCGCCCGCAAGAGTATCAGGGCGAACAGATTCTCACCTATTTCAAGGGGCCCGCCTCGGGTGGTTGGGGTTACGGCGATATTTATCTGATGGATGACTCGTACCAGGTGTTTAACACCGTCACGACGGGTGGATCATTGCCTCCGCACGAAACAGATTTCCACGATATGACCATTACCGGTGACGGCACTATGCTGTTGCTCGCCTACGTGGCTACCCAGACGGATCTCACCGAGGTCGGAGGAGCAGAGGATGGCTGGGTTGAGGACGCGGTCATTCAGGAAGTCGATATGGAAACCGGTGACGTGCTGTTCGAATGGAGCGCGCTGGACCACATCCCGGTCACCGATTCGATGCTGGACTTCGAAGAAGAACATCAGGCGCAAGAAGACGACGAGGATGACGATGACGCCGAACTCGGCACACAGGAGCAGCCGTTTGATTACTTCCACATCAACTCCGCCACCCTGGACGACGACGGATCCATCCTCGTCTCCGCCCGCCACACCCACGCCGTCTATCAGCTGGACCGTGACACCGGAGAGGTTCAGTGGATACTCGGTGGAAAATCCAGCGACTTCGAAATGTCCGACGAGGCAGTATTCAAATGGCAGCACTCTGCCGCGAGGGATACCGATGGCACGCTCACGCTGTTGGATAATCACACCAAAGAGGATGACGGCGAATCGTCACGTGGCCTGCGGCTGAAGGTAGACGAAGACGCAATGACCGCCTCGGTGGTCACCGAATATGCGCCACCCGAAGAACGGCCGGCCGGATCCATGGCCAATACCCAGCCGTTGGACAACGGCAACATGTTGGTTGGCTGGGGTGCGCAGCCGTACTATTCCGAGTTCACCGATGAGGGCGAATTGCTCTACGACGTCTGTCACGGAGATGCCTGCCATGAAGCAAAATATGATGGCGGCGGCGGCAGCTACCGTGCGTATAAAGGCCCGTGGGAAGGCGACCCAAACACCGCCCCCGACGTCGTGGTGCAAGACAGCCAGAATGGACAGCTGCGAGCTTACATGTCGTGGAATGGGGCGACCGAAGTGGACCGCTGGCGGCTGCTCGCCGGGTCGGATGAGGATAATCTGACCCAAGAAACCGGCGTGCAAAAGACAGCATTTGAGACATCGATCCCGGTGCTCGACGAAGGATCCGAATACGTGGCTGTTGAAGCGTTGGATGCTGACGGTGAGGTGCTCGCCACGGTCACTCCGGAAAACTAGCTAGCACGCGACCGACAGAGTACTCACTCGGCACGAGTTCGGGGGATCGCTTCAGCAGCGAGTCCCCCGAAACTGTATGGTCCGAGCGTCAGTTACCTGATCACTCAGTTATTTTTTCCGTCGGCCTTTGCCTTTACGCCCGGGGCGCCAACGAGTTTCGGATGACTCATCGGTAGCTGGTTGCTCCGTGACAGTGGCGGTACCGCGACCTGAGCCGCGGTTGAGGACACCACGAGTGGCCTGCAACCGGTAGTCGATTCGGTGGTCGACCTTTGGACCAAAGGCGTCGTCGAAGTCAGCAGCCAAGCGGTCGCTGAGCTGGTAGTACTCTTGGACAGAGCGTTGCTGGCTGATCTGCAAGTGATCCACCCGGAAGGCCCGCACGATGGCTACGCACATTATGGCCAGGAGGATACTGAACGGCAGGGCCGTGATCAGTGAGCCTGCCTGCAGTGCGGTTAAGCCGCCTGCAAGTAGTAGAGCAGCCGCCAAGACACCCTCGAGTACTGCGAAGAGTACACGAGACCAGATTGGTGGGTTGGGGTGGCCGCCCGATGCGAGCATGTCTACTACGAGTGAGCCGGAGTCGGATGAGGTGATGAAGAAGATCGCAATCACGATGATGGCGATGACGGAGAGCACGGATCCCAGCGGGAGGCCGCCGAGAATGTCGAAGAGTGTTTCTTCCGCGATGAGGCTGCCGTCGTCGCCGAGTATGGGGCTCATGTCGGTATCGTTTATAACGTATTTGAAGAGACTGGCCCCTCCCATGATGGAGAACCAGACGACCCCCACGGTAAAGGGGACGAGCATGACCGCAGTGATGAATTCGCGAACGGTGCGCCCGCGGGAAATACGAGCGATGAAGACGCCAACGAATGGGGCCCAAGCGATCCACCAACCCCAGTAGAACAGGGTCCATAGTGAGGACCAGTCTTGGCCTTCTTGTCCGGTGTATGCCTGGACGTCAAAGGTCATGCCTGCCACGTTGGATAGGTAAGCACCGAAGGATTCGACCAGGTTCTGGACCAGGAACAGTGTTGGACCCAGCAGCAGCACAGCGATCAGCAGGATGCCGGCCAGGGAGATGTTGAAGTTGGAGAGCCACTTAATGCCTCGTCCCAGACCCGATACCACCGAGGCGAGCGCCAAGATGGTGATGACGATGATGATCACCATCAATAACGTGGTGCTGGTGGAGTCTTCGACGATGCCCATTGCTCCCAGACCGGCAGCAATCTGCTGCGCGCCGAGACCGAGCGAGGTCGCAATACCAAAGAGGGTCCCAAAAATTGCCAGGATGTCGATCACATCGCCCATCCAACCTTTGACACGATGACCCAAGATTGGCTCAAACGCCCATCGAATGGAAACCGGGCGGCCGCGGCGGTGCACGGCATAGGCGATGGCCAAACCAATGACGGCGTAGACAGCCCACGGGTGTAGCCCCCAGTGCACAAACGTCTGCGCCATGGCTAGGTGTCCCATTTCGCGGGGGCCGCCTTCTTCCCAGCCTGGGTTCGGGTTAGTCTCCGCGAAGATCAGCGGCTCGGCGGTGCCGTAGAAGATCAGGCCAACGCCCATGCCAGCACTGAACAGCATGGTGAACCATGACATCGTGCTGAACTCAGGTTTGTCGTTGGGTCCGCCCAGTTTGATCTTGCCGTACTTAGAGAAGCTGATCACTAAGACGAACACAATGAATGCAGCGATCACAAGCATGTACCACCAGCCGAAGGTGGCTACGATCCAGTTCTGTGTTGATGAGAGAACTGTATCGGCGGCTTCGGGGAAGAAAATGCCGAATATTGCGAACGCGCCAACGATGATCAGTGAGGGCCAAAAAACAGCCGGGGCGATCATACCCCGCCCAATGCGCACGCCTTGGGCCCTGAGTTTGCCTACGATGCGAGCATCGGAGTCTTCGTCGTGAAGCCTGTGCTCCTGGGGCAGATCCTCCATTCGCGCATATGTCTGCGCGACACTTTCGGTCTGCTCCTCAGACTCAATGTTTTCGGGAGCCGGTGGTTGCGTGCCGCCAGTTCCGCTAGATGAAGCGTCCGAATGAGAGGAACTCATAATACACCTACCTTTACGATGGTTGGTTGGATGTCGAGCCCCATTCCTGTGCAGGAAATATGAGGCCACTGTTCAGTGCAGTGTCCTTATTCAAACAAAATCATGCAAACATTGACAGTGTTCACGCCACCCTGGCACAGATCGTTAGGCTTTTTCGGTATACGGCTTCGCCTTAAAGAAGAAGGAACCCACCACCGGGATCAGCATGAGCAGTGCTCCCCAGATGAGCGCGTTGTGCATGCCGGTCATCTGCGCGGCAAGTGGCTCTTCGCCACGTCCTGCCCCGACGACCGCTGCCACCGACATCACCGTGATGTACAGTGCGGTACCACCGGCTGCGGCAACCTGTTGCAGGGTCGAGAAAATCGCTGAACCATGCTGATACAGCGAACCCGGCAGGGAAGATAATGCAGAGGTCATGATCGGGCCCATGAGCATACCGATGCCCACGGCCATCAGAATATTCCAGAAAATGACCGACCACAGTGGGGTGGTCGCATCCAGCGTGACCATGCCCCACATGCCGCAGGCTCCGATAATCGAACCCGGGATCAACAGCGGACGCGCACCGACTGCGTCGAAGATTCGTCCAACGAAGATGCCCAGAACGCCCATGAGTACGCCGGATGGCAGCATCACAAGCCCGGCGACCTGAGCGTCAAAGCCCAGTACCTGTTGAATGTAGATGGGCAGGACGATGAAGGTTCCAAACATGGCCATGTTGGATGTGATCATCAGCACCATGCCAAAGGTGTAGGTCGGCACGGCGAAGACCCGGATATTCAAAAATGCGTTGTCTCGCAGCGCCAGCTGGCGCAGCACGAAAATGATCAGCGAAACGGCGCCGATGATCAGCGGAATCCAGAAGGGGACCTGCGCAACACCGCGTGCTGTTTCACCGAGGGAACTTAGCCCGTAAATGAGGCCGGAGAAGCCCAGTGCTGACAGAATGACCGAGACGACGTCCAGTTTCATGTACCTGGTTTCGGTGACGTTGGACAGCATGAGGCGTCCAACGAGCAAGACCAGCACGGCGATGGGCAGGACCGCCCAGAACATCCAGCGCCAATCGAGGTGTTCCAGGATGATCCCGCCGGTGGTGGGACCAAGTGCAGGGGCTGCGGAGATGACCATTCCAACGATGCCCATGGTGCGGCCGCGCTTTTCAAAGGGGACCATATTCATCACGGTGGTCATCAGCAATGGCATCATGATGGCGGTACCGATGGCCTGGACTACACGTCCCATGACCAGCACCAGGAAGGTGGGCGCCAGCGCGGCGACCAGGGTGCCAGCTGTGAAGATCAGCATCGCGACCACGTAAACATTGCGAAGGTGGAAGCGGGTCAAAATCCAGCCGGTTGTTGGAATGACCACGGCCATGGTGAGCATAAACGCGGTGGTCACCCACTGGACGGTGGCTTCGGTGATGTTGAATTCATCCATGAGCCGAGGCAGCGCCACGGACATGATGGTTTCATTGAGAATGACCACGAACGCGGCAACCGAGAGGATACCGATCACGCGAAACGGGCTTACGGGGGCTGTCGTTGTAGAGGACATTGCCGCACCGACCTTTCACACAGTACTTTAGAAGAGACGGCGACAAAACAACCCCGAGATGGTCGGGTAGAAGCGTTGTCGATACTGTGAAACCTGCCAGAGGCAGTGCAGGGCTCGTCATCGAATATGCCGAGTTTTCACCCCTAGATACAACACCAAAAATGCTAATCCTGCAAGTCGCGTCCAGTAGTCTCTGAGGCCAAGAGGAACATCGCGATGACGGCGACGAGAACCAGCCCGCCAGCAAAGGCGAATGCCCCGGCGAGTGTCAGCGCCGGAACCAGATGTGTGACGAATAGCAGCGGTCCAATACCCGCAGAGATTCTCGAGACCGCCGATGCCCAGCCGAATCCGGAGGACCGCAGGTCGGTGGGGTAGAGCTCCGATGCAAAGGCATACATGACCGGAATGGCCACTTGGATGACCAGACCGTAGATCAGTACCAGCGGCAAGACGGCGGGTGGCACGTGGAGGAAGACTGCCAGGATGACCAGCAAGATCGAACCCAGGACCGCTGAGACGGCGAGTAACGGTTTGCGCCCGGTTTTTTCGACCAGGAATGTGGCCAGTAGCGCACCGACGAGTCCGATGGCCGACATGCCACCGGTGGTCAAAAATGCCTGGGTTTGTTCGAACCCGGCTTCCATCAGGAAGGTTGGCAGCCACTGGAGTGAGACGTAATAGACGAACATGACCGTCAAAAATAACAGCCACACGGCCAGGGTGGTGCGCCATGAAAATGCCCATACTCGTCGCAGCTGATCGAACACCGCACCGGCAGACATTTTCGGTATGCTGTCCATAGTCTCCAGCCGGTATGCCACTGGCTTGGTGCCGGTGGCTCTCACGAGGTTATCAATGACCTTGCGGGCCTCTTCGTGCCGGTTCTTGCGCATCAGGAACATCGGCGACTCGGGGATCCACAGTCGCACGAAAATGAGCAAGATGGCAGGAAGCACCATGGCCAACAGTGGTGGCCGCCAGTCTGCCCACATGGTGAGGAACCAGGCAGAAACAAAACCGGCCAGGGCGGAGCCGATGGGCCACCAGGCATCCATGGCGGTGAGTACTCGGCCGCGATGTTTTCGCGGCGTGAATTCTCCTACCAAGGCATAGTCCACCGGGATAGCTCCGCCGAGGCCAAAACCTGCGATGAATCGCAGCACCGCAAAAGCAACGATGTCAGTGGTGAAGACGCCGGCTATGGTGAAGACCGCAAAGACAGCCAGCGTGGCAGTGAAGGCAGCTTTGCGACCGATCCTGTCGGCGATCGTGGCCCAAACAAACGCGCCCAGTGCCATGCCCAGCAGGTTGGCGGTGCCGATCCAAGCTGCCTGGCCAGCGGTGAGATCCCATTCTTTGGAGAGCAGGGGGATGAGGACACCGTTGAGGGAGACATCCCAGGCGTCGAACATAAAGCCCAGGCCACCGATAATGAAAATGCGGCCTTGAACGTTCCACTTCCACGGCAGTGTTTGGACAACTTCGCTGCCGGTAGGTACATAAGGTGTTTGAGTCACACCCCCATGTTAGTGCCGGCTGTGCTTGGACCGTACTAAGCGTGTGCCGGCTTATTGTGCTGCGGCGGCTTCGAATGCGCTGACGGCACGGTCGGTCGCTTGCTCATTAAACTCCGTGACATCGTCATCCAGTTCCTCGACCAACACCTGGGGAGGGTAGGCGGCCGAGTAGCGCACGTAGATGTCCTCGCCGACCACATCGATCATACGTCCGGTGAGCTGTCCAGATACCTCGATCTGCCAGGTGTGTACGTCAACCTCTTCTCCCGCGACTTCTTGCTGAGTCACGTCGTGGTCGACCGTCGAATCATCTTCTTCAACACAGGTTGTGTCGGTGTTTTGATGAGCTTCTTGAAGTTGATCCGGGCTGGCGGCATCATTGGCGTAGAACGCGAACAGGGTCTCGCCGGTAGCGTTTTCATCCAACAGGGCTTCATCGTCAATGGCGGCTCGCACATTGGCGGGTTGGGCGTCGACGAGCAGCCCGTATTGTGAGGCACCGGCTTCCTGACACAGATCTGGTTCTGAGGTGCCCGATAAAGCGGACTCCATGGCGGTGATGTCAGGCCACTGATCTTCCAGGGTCATTGCCGTGGAGACTTCAAAGTCCTCTTCAAAAGTTTCGGCCAACGCTGTTTCTTCAGCGGTCGCCGATGGCGTCTCTGGCTGGGAAAGCGTGTCGTCGGCGTTGCCACCGGGCTGGTTCTCATAGGCATCGGAAGAACAGGCAGCCAGGCCGAGGCCTGCAGCCAGGGCGATCGATGTAGCGCGAAACAAAAGAGAAGCTGAAATGGTCATGGCCCCAGTCTAAACTTCCTGGCGCATGATGCATGCCGGTGAAGCGCTCGCAATAGTGGTCACATTGGTGAAGTATCTTTTGCTTTTCAACACCATGGCCTTAGGCTAGCCTTGGTGAATAGCTAATGCTATTGTGTCCTATTTTCTGATTTCGGAGGAATTCTTTGGCAACCAACACTGCTCGCCCCACGAAGAGTCGGTCACGCCGTCCTCAAATGGTGATGGAAGTAGTGGCAGTGGAAACACTGTCGCCCACCTTCAAACGCATCACATTCGGTGGAGCAGACTTTGATCTGTTTCAGGATTCCGAGGCCGTTGATAAATACGTCAAACTCCTTTTGCCGCCAGATCCGACGTCCGGCATCACGCCGCCATTCGACATGGACGAGTTGCGGAAAACTCTGCCGAAAGACGAGCTGCCTCTGCGTCGTACATATACGGTGCATTCGGTTGACCCGGCCTCAAAAACACTAAAAATGGATTTTGTCATTCATGGTGCCGACGGTTTGGCAGGCCCCTGGGCGGAGAACGCCAAAGTTGGCGACCTACTGCAGTTCTCCGGGCCCGGCGGTAAATATCAGCCAGACCCCGAAGCGGACTGGCACCTGCTGGTCGGCGACGAGGCAGCCATCCCGGCTATTGGTGCAGTACTAGCGGCTATGTCAGAAGATGCCGTCGGCCACGCACTGATCGAGGTTGCCACTGCGGCGGATGAATGGAAACTTCCCGCGCCCAAGGGTGTCGAGATCACTTGGTTGCACCGCGGTGGCGAGTTCACGCCTGAGACCACCGTGCTGGAACGGGCGGTGAAGGGACTTCCCTGGCGGGAAGGCCGTGTTCAGGCCTTTGTCCACGGTGAACGTGAAAGCATGAAGTCCCTTCGTAAGTACCTGCATGACGAGCGCGGCGTGGATCGCGCCGACCTGTCGCTGTCTGCGTACTGGGCTTACGGTCGGGGAGAAGACGCTTTCCAAGCTGAGAAGAGCCTTCCTGTCGGACAAATTTATCCCGAGGCCGGCTTGCAATACTAAATAGTCTGAGACACAAAGAAGCCCACCGTCGCATGACGGTGGGCTTCTTTGCAATGTATGAGTAGTTGTTGCTACTTTGCTGTTGTATCAGCACGAGGTTGCGCTACCGGTGTTGCTGGTTGCTTAGAGTATGCGCCAATAGGTTAGGGTTTTCGTTCGGGCCGGGCGTCCCAGCGG
>NZ_JAKDKW010000011.1 GCF_030453185.1 Yaniella sp.
TGGTATTTCCACACCTATATCAGTGAGCGCTTGAAACGCCCCAAACAGCACAGCAGCCACATCCAAGTGACCATCACTAGAATGGATGCATGTCACGATCTCCCATCGATGCACTGGCAGAACAGTACGCTGCTCGCCTTGCAGAGTTTCACCCGGTCACCGCCTCTGAAATAGGGCTTGGCGAGTATGCCGATAAGATGCCCGACTATTCCCAAGAAGCCGCCGACGATCTCGATACAGTCAATGCTGGCGTGTTAGCACGGCTAGACGATCTGGAGATTGAAAGTGCCGATGACCAGATCACCAAAGATGCTCTGGCAGAGCGCTTGGTCGTGGAACGACAGCTCCACGCCACCGGTGTCGTCGACCTGAATAACATCGCGTCTCCGGTTCAAGATATCCGCTCCACGTTCGACCTCATGCCAACAGCCACTGCTGAGGACTGGAACAATATTGCTGCTCGTCTCGCACTCGTCGGTCCTGCACTGTCGAGTTACCAGCAGCGTTTAGCATCGGCCACAGCCGCGGGGCACCCACCCACGGCTCGTCAGATCGAAGCATGCATTGTCCAGTCGAAGGCTGCAGCAGATAACTTCTTCACCGACCTCGTCAGTCAGGCAAGTGCTGTGTCACCCTCACTTCGTAGTGCACTCGAGCGTGGCGCGACAGCGGCGGCACAAGCGTACGCTGATTTTTCACGTTATTTGGCAGAAGATCTCCACGGCAACGCGCGCAGCGGAGACCCCGTAGGTCAAAACTATTATCAGCTGGCATCCCAACAATTCTTGGGCGCGCACATTGATTTGGCAGAGACCTATCAGTGGGGCCTAAACGAACTAGATCGCATCACCGCAGAACAAGCAGCAGTAGCCGAAACGATTCGACGTGGTGCAAGCATTGACGAAGCACGCGTGTTGCTGACTGCTGAGCCACAGCGACAACTCCACGGAACCCAGGCGTTGCAAACATGGATGCAAAAGCTTTCAGACTCCACCATCGAGGATATGAGACAACATTTCCACATCCCGCCACCGATGGACAAAGTAGAAGCAATGATTGCTCCGACCCAGGACGGGGGGATCTACTACACAGGCCCCTCGGCGGACTTCACACGTCCCGGGCGGATGTGGTGGTCGGTACCCGAAGGTGAAGACACCTTCACAACGTGGCAACAAACCACCACCGTCTTCCATGAAGGCGTGCCCGGGCACCACTTGCAGATTGCCACAACCATGATGAACGCCGAGCAGCTGAACAGTTGGCGTCGCAACTGGCTTTGGGTTTCGGGCCATGGAGAAGGCTGGGCGCTTTATGCTGAAGACCTCATGAAGGAGTTGGGCTATCTAGACGACCCAGGTGACTATATGGGCATGTTGGACGCCCAGCGGATGCGTGCGGCTCGTGTCGTGTTCGACATCGGCTTCCATTGCGGTTTTGTTGCCCCTAAGTCGTGGGGCGGTGGCGTCTGGGATCTGGAAACCGGCTATCGATTCCTGCAAGCACACCTCAACGAAACCCCACAGGTACTGGACTTTGAATTCACGCGCTATTTGGGCTGGCCCGGCCAAGCTCCGAGCTATGCGGTAGGCAAACGGATCTGGCAGAACATTCGGGCAGAACACGAGAAGGAGCCAGGCTTCGACCTGAAAACTTTCCACACCCGCGCCCTGGAACTCGGGTCCATGGGTTTGGACACACTACAGAAAGCACTTCGATGAGCGTAACTCTACTACTCGGCTCCGCCTCGACGTCTCGCGCGGCGATCTTAACTCGCGCTGGCATACCCTTTACCCAACTCGCTGCCGACATTGATGAGGCAGCACTGGTCACCGACGTCCCAGAACCGCGTGTCCAGGCGCAAGCACTGGCAACAGCAAAAGCTCATGCGGTTTCCAACATGCTCCTCCGCGATACGCTGCCCGACGGGCCCACCTATATCATCGCAGCTGATTCAGTCTTTGAATTCGAAGGCCACGCCTACGGTAAACCCCAGCACCCTGATGTCGCGATAGAACGCTGGCGAGCACAACGCGGCAAAGCCGGCATCCTGCATAGCGGCCACACAATCATCGCCGTGCTCGGGGGCCGCAAGCAACGAATCGTACAAGAAACGGTCAGTGCCACCGTCGCGTTCGCCAATGTGAGCGACTCAGTCATCGATGACTACGTAGCCACCGGCGAACCCCTGTTCGTCGCCGGCGGGTTTACCCTTGAGGGGCACGGAGCCACCATGATAGCGGGTGTCGACGGAGATCCGAACGCAGTCCTTGGTTTGTCTCTGAGGGCAGTGCGCGAAATGTTAGATCGCCTAGGGGTTGCTCTCACCCCGCTCTGGACTGCTACCGAATAAACCACATTTTTGTAGGTTTCCTACAACGTATGGAGCAGTTTAGCGGCGCACCGTGCGTCATTCTGTATGTTTCCCACGGATTCGTCCTAAGCTGCTTTAGATGGCTTCGATTACAATGGCCTCATCGACTGACATCCGGGTCAACGTCCCAACCAAGGAGAATAGTTTCTATGTCCATGACCACTGCGTCATCCTCGATGATCTACCGATCGTTTTCGAAGGTATTGATCGCCAATCGAGGTGAAATCGCGGTCCGCATTATCCGAGCCGCACAAGATGAAGGACTCGAGGCAGTCGCCATCTATGCGAACCCGGACCGCGACGCGATGCATGTGCGCTTGGCGGATCACGCATTCTCCCTTAACGGTGACACCGTTGCCGATACCTATCTGTCTGTCGATAAGGTACTCCGCGCTGCTAAAGATTCAGGTGCCGACGCCATCCATCCGGGCTATGGCTTCCTTGCAGAAAATGCTGAATTTGCTCAAGCAGTCATCGATGCCGGGATCGTGTGGATTGGTCCACCTCCTGCTGCTATCAATTCATTGGGCGACAAAGTTGCAGCTCGCCACATTGCCCACACAGTAGGAGCGCCGTTAGCTCCCGGGACCCCAGATCCGGTCAAGTCGTCTCAAGAGGTCATAGATTTCGCGGATGAATTTGGACTGCCATTAGCCATCAAAGCGGCTCATGGTGGTGGCGGGCGCGGGATTAAGGTAGTCCGCCAACGTTCCGAAATTCCTGACGCTTATGAATCCGCAGTTCGTGAGGCTACTGCCGCCTTCGGTCGCGGTGAGTGTTTCGTCGAACGTTTCCTCGACGCTCCACGCCATCTTGAAACGCAATGCCTCGCGGACAAAGATGGCAACGTTGTGGTGGTCTCTACTCGTGACTGTTCCCTGCAACGGCGCAACCAGAAGCTGGTGGAAGAAGCACCCGCTCCGTTTCTCAGCGAAGACCAAGAACAACAGCTCTATGACGCTTCAGTGGCGTTGCTCCAGGAAGCCGGTTATGTAGGTGCCGGAACCTGCGAGTTCCTCATTGGTCAAGACGGTATGATCTCATTCTTGGAAGTCAACACTCGTCTTCAAGTCGAACACACCGTTTCCGAAGAGGTCACTGGTATTGACCTGGTTCGCGAGCAGTTCCGCATTGCCCGCGGTGAGCTCCTTGGATACGAACACCCCACAGTTGATGGGCACTCCTTTGAGTTCCGAATTACTGCCGAAGATCCAAGCCAGAATTTCATGCCAGCCCCGGGAACTATCACTAAAATGCGTCTCCCTGGCGGGCCCGGCGTCCGCATTGACACCGGCATCGAAGAAGGCGAAACAATTTCCGGGGCGTTTGACTCGATGGTTGCCAAACTGATTGTGACTGGCAAGAACCGCAAGGAAGCCCTCCAGCGGTCGCACCGCGCATTGACTGAAATGCGTATTGCCGGGCTCGCGACGGTATTGCCATTCCACCGCAGAGTGATCCAAGATCCCAACTTTGCCCCAGAACTCGACCAGCCCGGTCAGAAATTGCCTGCCGATGGTCCGTTTACCGTGCACACTCGTTGGATCGAGACCGACTTTATTAATGATCTGCAACCTCAGGTCACCTCACCGGCGATGGATGCGGATGACGAACAGCAACGTCGCCTCGTCACGGTTGAAGTCAACGGTAAACGCGTTGAAGTCACGCTGCCGGATTCATTGTCTGGCATCGCAGCGGTTGAGTCCAAACCGAAGCGTCGTCGTGCGCCACGCAGCGCCACCGGAGCAAGCGGAGCGAGTGCGGCTGGTGTTTCCGGAGACGTGGTTACCTCACCAATGCAGGGCACTATCGTAAAAATGGGAGCTGCAGTGGGCGATGATGTCTCTGTCGGCGACCTAATTCTGGTGTTAGAGGCGATGAAAATGGAACAACCCATCACCGCACATAAAGCCGGCAAGATCACCGAGCTCACCGCCGAACCAGGTGCTACCGTCAATGCGGGCGCTCGCCTGGCTACCATCGAGGGGTAACAAAGCCGCCGTCTTTGACGATTCAGTAATCCGGCCTATACACTTAGGTTGTTTTCACAGGTGACGTCCAGGTCACAATAAACTGGACGTCACCTGCATTGTTTCCATAACCATCACGAAAGTACTCTCGATGTCAACGCAACCCACAGAGACTTCGCATGGCGTCAAGGATGAGGATCTGGGCGTAGCCCGGTGGAAGATCATCCTGGCCTCCGTAGTAGGCACCACCATCGAATTTTATGACTTCTATATTTATGCCACAGCGGCCGTGTCGATCTTCCCCCTTATTTTCTTCCCCGGTGGAGATCCCCAAACCGCGCTGCTAGCGTCCATGGCTACCTTCGGTGCAGCCTTCGTTGCTCGCCCACTAGGCTCCGTGATCTTCGGACACATGGGTGACCGTATCGGCCGTAAAGCAACGCTGATCGGTGCGCTACTCACCATGGGTATCGCAACTTTCATTATTGGTCTGCTGCCAACGTTCTTCCAGATTGGGCTATGGGCACCAGCGATGTTGACCATCATGCGTTTCTGTCAGGGTCTTGGTCTCGGTGGCGAATGGTCCGGTGCAGCACTGCTGGTTACCGAAACAGCCAAACCAGGTAAACGTGCATCTGCCGCCATGTGGCCTCAGCTCGGTGCACCGTTCGGATTCCTGCTGGCCAATGGTTTCTTCCTCATCCTGACACTGGCCTTTGGTTACGACTCCGCCACCCACGGTGCTGACCACGTCTTCATCGACTGGGTATGGCGGGTACCGTTCTTGGCCTCGATCGTGATGGTTGCGATTGGCCTGTGGGTGCGCCTCTCGTTGGAAGAAACCCCGGTCTTCAAGCAAGCCGTCGCCAAGGATGAGCGGGTAAAGGCCCCGCTGAAAGATGTCTTCGCCAAAAACTGGTGGGAACTGATCCTGGGTACCTTCATCATGTATGCAACATACGTATTGTTCTACCTGATGACCACTTGGGTTCTGTCCTATGCGATTGGTTCCGCCGATACCGGTGGTCTCGGGACTTCGTATAACGATTTCTTGGTCATCCAGTTGATCTCGATTCTGTTCTTCGCTGCGTTCGTACCGGTTTCGGGCTTCCTTGCAGACAAGTTTGGTCGCAAGCCGACCATGCTGGTTATTACTGCACTCATGATCGTCTTTGGCTTGCTCTTCGGATGGTGGCTCAACGCCGATGTCATTATCAGCGACGACGGTACTCTGAACTCCGCACGTATGATTGTGTTCATGATCGTTGGGATGTCTCTGATGGGTCTCACCTTTGGGCCGATGTCTGCCATCCTGCCAGAGTTGTTCCCCACGGAAACTCGGTATACCGGTTCCGGTATTGCCTACAACGTTTCCTCCATTTTGGGTGCAGCACTGACACCATTCATCGCTGCCTGGTTGATGGGCGCCTTCGATGTCTCGTATGTGGGGTATTACTTGGCTGCGGCTTCGGCCATTACCTTGATCTTCTTGGCACTGAGTCCAGAAACGAAATACCGCTCGCTAGCGAATTTCGACGTCGATGAGGTCCAGCGTCAACGCTAACGACTATGCATTGGTGATCAGATCTTCAATGCACAGGCCCGGGCACATTCTATGTGCCCGGGCCTTACTGTTTTAGTATCGGTAGCGCACCCTACGCTGTAAATATATGGCTCTAATGCTGGGTGTATTCTTGGGCGTAGTCGAGGTACCACTGCAGCACCGATGGGTCAGCTGCAGTTTCTTTCGACACCTTTTGAGCGGCCATACCCTGCAAGACGCGCTTAACCGGGACCTCCATGAGTTTGCCAGTCTTGGTCATGGGGACACCCGGAGCAATAATGATCTCATCGGGTACATACCGGGGCGACAATTCGGTCCGGATAGCTTGTACGACCTGGTCTTTGAGTTCGTCGGCAGGCATGTCCGGGTCTGAAGGCACCACGAAGAGCGGCATATAATAGTCGCCGTCCTCCAGCTCAGCACCAATCACCATGGAGGCAGACACTGCATCGAGGGCGTCTACTACTTGATACAGGTCGCTGGAACCCATGCGAATCCCACCACGATTCAGCGTTGCATCGGAGCGGCCGTGGATCACAAACGATTGTCGATCCGTTTGCGTCGCGAAGTCACCGTGGTACCAGATATGCGGATCTTCGGTGAAGTACGCTTCGCGATAGCGTAAGCCCTCAGGGTCGTTCCAGAAATATAACGGCATCGTTGGCATCGGTTTGGTGATCACCAGCTCGCCCACTTCATCGGTCACTGAGTTGCCCGATTCGTCAAAGACGTCTGCTGCTACACCCAGTGCCGGACCCATCAGTTCGTTAACATAGACAGGATCCATCGGGTTAGAGCCGACAAATACAGAACACACATCAGTTCCACCGGAATCGGAGCGGAGTCGTAGATCGGATTTGACCGCTTCATAGACCCAATGCCAGGTTCGTGCCGGTAGAGGTGATGCGGAAACCAGTATGTCGGTAAGGTTCGAAAGATCGTAGTCGTCTTGCGGCACGATTCCGGCTTCCTGCACGCCAGTCAGGATAGCTGCACCGCAGCCAAAGAGCGCAACCTGTTCTTTTTCCAGGATCTCGAACTGTCGACCTGGTCCCCCAGCGAAGACACCACCCGAATAGGTTACTGATTTCGCGCCGGTTATCAGGATCCCTACCAGCATGTTCCACAGCATCCACGTGGTCGACGTCGAAATATAGACGGCTTGTCCCTGCGGCACTTTGTAATGCAGACCGAAGGATTTCGCGATTTCTAAGACGGTGCCGCCTTGGCTCTGCACGATCCCCTTGGGGGTTCCGGTCGTACCAGATGAGTAGAGCACCCACAGCGGATGGGAGAAATCGACGCGGTTAAATTCTGGTTGCCGACCCGTGGCGATAATGTCAGTAAACGAAGCGGTCTCGATCTTATACTGTGCAGCGATGTCGTTGACTGTCTCCCGCGAACCACTGTTGGTATTTTCTACCAATACGTGGTGGGTAACTGTTTCGAGTTCACTGAGCAGACCCTCAAGATCACTCATTTGGTCACGAACTTTACCGCCGAGCTCTAGCCCGTCGATGGTCATGAGTACCTTGGGCTCGAGTTGGTTGAACCTGGTGACGATGCCCGGCACACCGAAATCGACATTCACAACCGACCAGATAGCGCCAACTGCAGCGGTGCCGAGCAGCGCAACGATGGCCTGCGGGATGTTTGGTAGCGCGCCGGCGACGACGTCACCCTCACGGACACCAATACTCCGAAGGTGATGGGCAAACGCCCCAACTTGTTCGTTGAGTTGGTTCCAGGTCAGCACAGTCCGTTTGAGTGATTCATCGAGACCAACGATGGCTTCTTGGTTACCCATCGTCTGTGCGTGGCGCAGCATGTTTTCAGCGTAATTGATCTTCGCGCCTTCAGCCCAGACAGTCTCTGGCATGCGGCCCTGGATCATAGGACCTGTTGGTTTTTCACCGATAATGTCAAAGTAATCCCAGATTTCGGTCCAGAAGACCTCCAGTTCTTCGACCGACCAATTCCACAAATCAAGGTACGTTTCCATGCCCAGATCGTGTTTGGTATTCATGTCCTGCATGAACTGGTACATCGCCGTGGCCTGAACTTGATCAGTTTGTGGCTGCCACAGAATATTTTCGCTCAAGGTGTCTCCCAACTGTGTCTGGACGCTCGCCCTCTAAGTTAATAAGTACCAACTCGATGGGCAAGATGTCACAGCCTTAGATTGTAGTCGAGATCACAACGGCATGAGTTTGTTTGCTAGAACTCTTCTCGACGGTGCATCTGGCGAGCAACTTCTGCGATGGTGCCGGTCAGTGACGGGTAGATGGTGAAGGTATCTGCGAGGTCGTCGACGTGTAGTTTATGCGTTACGGCTAGCGATAGCGCATAAATCAGGTCCGAGGCCTGTGGTGCGACCACGACCCCACCGACGACGTGTCCGGAACCGCGACGGGCGAAGATTTTGACGAACCCTTCATCCACGTTCATCATTTTTGCGCGCGGGTTAGTAGCCATCGGGATCATAAACTCATCGACCTGGTAATCCCCACTGGCGACCATCGCATCGGTAACGCCAACCGTAGCGATCTCCGGCGAAGTGAAAATATTCGAGGCTACCCGGTTACTAGAGAACGGTTTGACGACGTCGCCAAGCAAGTGGTTGACGGCGATACGCCCCTGCATCGCAGCAACGGATGCCAGGGCCAGTCGACCCGTACAGTCACCAGCCGCGTAGATGCCCGGCATCGACGTGCGCGAAACTGCATCGATTTTGATATGACCGGATGCGGTGATGTCCACGCCTACATCTTCAAGGCCGATGCCATCGGTGTTAGGAATACCTCCAACGGCTAAAAGACAGTGTGAGCCTTCAACATAGCCGCCGCCAGACAGTTCGACTCGCACGCCGTCTTTAATGCGGCTCACGGACTGGGCACGGGTCCGTGATATCACGTTTACGCCGGCTTCAGAAAAAGACTCCTCGAGCACTTTGGCCGCATCAGGGTCTTCACCCGGCAACAGCGTTTCGCGCGACGAAACAAGCGTGACATTGGAGCCTAGCAATTGGTAAGCCGAAGCGAATTCGGCACCGGTCACGCCAGAGCCTACAACCACCAGGTGTTCCGGCAGTTCCTCCATTGAGTAGAGCTGCTTCCAGTTGAAAATCCGCTCACCGTCTGGTTTGGCGGTATCAAGTTCACGGGGTGTGGCACCGGTGGCGATGAGAACGGCGTCTGAGGTGATTTGCTCAACATTGCCGTCCATCGTGGTGGCTTCAACAACATTGCGGTCCACGAGTTTGGCCTCACCGATGACGATCCGTACACCGTTGGCCTGCAGTGCATGACGAATGTCCTCGGATTGCTCAGTAGCCAAACGCAGCAGCCGGCGATCGATTCGCTCTATGTTGGAACGAACTGATGCGGCGTCAAATTCCAGCCCGAGGGTCGGCGCACGCAATACGCGTCGGCGTGAATCTGCGGAAGCGATCAGCGTCTTGGACGGTACAACGTCAGTTAGCACCGCCGAACCGCCGATGCCGTTTCGCTCAATGATGGTGACGTCGGAACCAAATTTTGAGGCCACGAGTGCAGCTTCGTAACCGCCGGGGCCACCGCCGACAATAGTGATGGAGGGACGAGGGACAATTTCTAAAGTGCTCACGCATCTATTGTGGTCTCTTTTGCTTGAGAATGCACAATCCCTACGGCGTTTCTAGTTGTATTGCGAAAGTCGTTGTCTCAGGGCGATACAGTAGTGGCTGTGAGCGATACAAACATGTTTTTACCCGGTGACCATCCTGGATTTGACCTCGCCCGGCAGGCCGCTGAGGTCCTTGCCGACCGATTCGGAGTTACACGACATGACATCGGTGTCGTACTGGGCTCCGGTTGGGCCCACACGATCGATGCCTTAGGTGAAATCAACGGGGAGATGTCATTTGATGATATTCCGGGGCTGGCTGGCGATTCAGTTGCCGGCCATGTCCAAAAAGTGACGTCCGTTCGACTCCCCAATGGGCACAATGTCTTGGTCTTCGGGTCGCGTACACACTATTACGCCAACCGTGATGCACAAGCTGTCGCCCACGTTGTTCGAACGATTGCCGCTACAGGTGCTGCCACCGTGGTATTGACCAATGGTTGCGGAGGTTTGGACGCACAGGTCGCACCAGGCACCCCGGTACTGATTTCCGACCACATCAATCTCACCGGCACCACACCTCTGGTAGGGCCGGAATTTGTTGACATGACCGACGCGTATGCGTCACGACTGCGAGTGGTCGCTAAAGAGGTGGACCCCAGCCTGACCGAAGGCGTATATGTCCAATTTTCCGGCCCTCAGTATGAGACACCCGCCGAGGTTCAAATGGCAGCCAAACTCGGAGGCGACCTGGTGGGGATGTCAACGGCCCTGGACACCATCGCAGCCCGTCATGTCGGCCTCGAAGTGCTGGGAGTGTCCCTAGTAACCAATGCTGGCGCGGGCGTCACCGAAGCTCCTCTCTCCCATGAGGATGTGATTGCCGCTGGCGAATCCGCGGCACCTCGCGTCTCGCGATTATTAGCCGACATCATTCGGGCTATTTAGCATGGATGAACTGTTCACCGCTGCTCAGACATGGATGGATCTTGACCCGGAGCACGCAGAGATTCTGGCCAATGAAATTTCGGCTGCCCGCCGCGAGGAAGATTGGGCAATCGCCGCATTAACTGCTCGGTTCGCCGGATATCTCACCTTTGGCACGGCAGGACTCCGTGCGCCCTTGGGCCCCGGAACCACTCGTATGAATAAGGTGGTTGTCCAACGTGCAGCCGCAGGCATTGCGGATTTTGCGCGCGAACGCACGGACGAACCGGTCGTAGTGATTGGTTACGATGCACGGCACAGGTCCAAAGATTTTGCTATCGACTCCGCTGCTGTCTTCACTGCTGCAGGGTGTCGAGTTAAACTCATGCCAACCACAACCCCCACTCCTGTGTTGGCGTTTGCCCTCAAATACCTGGCCGCAGACGTCGGAATCATGGTCACGGCCTCTCACAATCCTCCCAGCGATAATGGCTATAAGGTCTACCTCGGGCCACGTCTGTTGGGTGCCGACGATCCCACCGGTGCCTACGCTCAAATTACTTCACCAACCGATCAGCTCATCGCTGCCAATATTCATGCTTGGAATATCACGACCGAGCAACCGAGGCTAGCGTCGTCCGGATGGGAACTCATCTCTCAGGACATCAGCAATGACTACGTCGAAGCTGTCAGTCAGTTCCTTGGCAGTGTGTCGTCACCTGTTGCTCGAAGTGCCCTCAATATCGTCTATACGCCGCTGCACGGTGTGGGTGCGGGTGTCTTTTGTCAGCTGATGGATGCAACCGGTTTCAACACGGTGTCGGTGGTGGACCAGCAAGTTGATCCAGACCCAGCATTTCCCACCGTAGCGTTTCCCAACCCTGAAGAACCCGGTGCCTTATACCTGGCCATCTCGACGGCGGGTTCCCTACCCGAAACCGATCTCATTATCGCTCATGATCCTGATGCTGACCGACTGGCCGTTGCGGTGCCGGTAGCCGGTGAGTGGCGGCGGCTATCGGGCGATCATGTGGGTTTACTCGTGGGCGCCCGGCTCATGCCTTACCTTGCGGCCAATAACTTGGCAATCTCCAATTCAGTTGTTTCAGCTCCACAACTCGCCCGGTTAGCGGCCCATCACGGTGTGCCCCACGAAACAACGCCCACCGGCTTCAAATGGATTTGCCGCGTACCAAACCTCGGTTTTGGGTATGAAGAGGCCCTCGGTTACGCGGTGGCACCACACGTGGTCAATGATAAAGACGGGCTCAGCGCTGCCGTCGTCATAGCTGATTTGGCCGCAGAGTTAAAAGCTGAAGGCAGCAATCTTGTGGAATATTTGCAAGAGCTCACAGGCCTGGTCGGTGCCACCATTACCGATCAGATATCAGTTCAGGTGCCGTCGCCTTCTGTTGGTTCTCTACTCGTTGATGACCTTCGAACTAACCCACCCCTCAAACTTGCGCAACAAAGCCCGGTAATTGCCGTGGACTACGCCAACGCGCAGGTGGAACTAGCACAACGATATGGTCCTATGAATATGGTGGAGTTTTCTACCGAGGGACTTGTCACAGCCAGATTGATGATTCGCCCCTCCGGCACGGAACCAAAAGTGAAATGTTATGTATCAGTGTCAGCTACACCGGATACACCGTTTGAAACCGTACAAGCAGCCATGGTTGATTTACGTGAAGACGCTGCCAACCTTGTCAATGTCGAATAAGGAGACACTGTGCCCAATACTGCACCGTTAAATCCAGCTGAGGTAGATGCATTAGCACCCCATCAACTGGCCGCAAGAATTGATCACACCCTGTTGTCACCAACCACAACGGCTTCAGAAATTGACAAGCTTTGCGACCAAGCCGCGCAGTTTCGTACCGCTTCGGTGTGCATCCAGCCGATTTGGGTAACTCGCGCAGCTGCTCGCTTGGCCCACACCGAGGTGAAAGTCTGCACCGTAATCGGATTCCCAACCGGTGCCCAAACACCACAGACTAAAGCGGCTGAAGCAACCGAAGCTATCAGCAATGGTGCACATGAAATTGATATGGTCATCGACCAGGCAGCAGCGCTATCGGCTGACACCACACGGCTGCTCAATGATATTTCAGCGGTGGTTTCAGTAGCCGAAGGCCATGACGTCGTTGTCAAAGTCATCTTAGAAACCGCTGCGCTGACAGAACAGGCCAAAGTGCTGGCCTGTAAAGCAGCTGTTGAGGCGGGCGCGGACTATGTGAAAACTTCCACTGGATTTGGTCCCGGCGGCGCCACCGTCGAAGATGTTGCACTGCTCCGGCAAACCGTGGGCGATGAACTCGGAGTCAAGGCTTCTGGCGGCATCCGCACCCGTGAGGATGCACTCATCATGTTGAAAGCTGGTGCAACCCGTCTAGGTGCCAGCTCAACTTACGCTATTCTTAGTTAACAACACATCCTTGCACCGTTCGCCGGGCTATCCTGGCTACGAGAACTTTTTGAAAGAACAGAGGTGTCCTCTTGATACGTGACGGTAAACCGGTAGATTACTCCGGTCAGGGCAATACCGCCGGTAACTTAATCGCAGCCTCCATCACAGCGGTGCTGTTTATTGGTGGGCTCTACATGTTCAATACACTTGCGTTTGAAAACGTCTGGATCCCAATGCTGGGCGTCATCGGGCTGTGCTCACTGGCCTATTTCATTCCAAAACAGCTCATCGGCAAATCGAACACCGTCGATAGTGATTTTGTGACTGATCGAGCGCACGAAACCCATTCTCCAAACCTGTAAACGATTCGTCGTCACATTTTTTAGAACGACATAGAACAGCACCCGGGGTCTGTTGCCCCGGGTGCTGTTGTGTTGTTTGCAGACTGTGAAAACACCCCAACGAAATATCGGCATAGACGCACTACGGCTGTTCTCAATTGCCATGGTGGTACTGGGCCACTCCGGATCATTTGAATGTTCCACGCTACTGTCGATCTGGCGGATGCCCTTGTTCTTCATCTTGTCCGGTTTCTTTTTTGTCCCTTATGGAAGATCACTACGGTTTGAACTGAGTCGGCGCTGGGAAACGCTCGTCATTCCTTATCTTGCGTGGTCGGTAGTCATTTCACTCGTAGTCATCATCGTGAAATGGTCAGAGCCGACCGATATGTTGCACCATCTGTTTACGGGATGGCGCGGCGGAACCGGCCGTTCTATTTTTTGGATGTCGGCGTGGTTTTTACTGAGCTTGGCCATATCGGCCGTCATGCTGCGGTATCTGGAACGTTTCCCGCGCTGGATAGCTTGGGTTGTCGGGGCCGCTAGTATCTTGACCTCAAGACTCTTCGTGTATTTAGACCGTGCCGATATTCTGGACGGAAACCCCTTTGTTGACGTGCCGCTGCGTCTCGGCATTAGCCTACCAATCATCTTCTACCTGCTTATTGGCCAAGAGATTCGAACACGAGTCATGCCCGCGATCGAAGAGCTCTCCGTGGTCCGAGTCTCGTCCATTGGCATCGTGCTCATCGTTGGGCCGCTGGCACTCGCCAAGCATTTCTCAGTCCCTGCCCACTACATGCATGCCGGCTTATTCGGTTGGCCTATTGTCACTCCGATGATTGCCATCACCGTGACGATTGGGTTCATCATGATCTTTGCTACCGGTGTCAATCGAGTGATCCATGCTTCGGAGTTTTTGAACAGGCTCATTGGTCGACTGGTCCGAACCGGCTCAACCGTGGTGATGTTCCATGGCTTGGTCTTGTTATTCGTGCACCACCTCGGACTGAATTCCAGTTCCCTAAGTGATTTATTAGTAAGGTTTGGAATAACGTTGACGACGGCGTTTGCTGTTGGTCTTCTCATCAATATGTCACCGGCAGCACGGGTATTATCAGGCGTTCCGAGAGAACGCCCGCTGCGGGTGACGATAGCCGCCTAACCGCCGAAACGAGTCTATGTCCCCCGCTCGAGTACCTCGCAATATTGGAATCGACCTGCTGAGGGTTTTCTCTATTGTCATGGTTGTGGTTGGGCATGCCGGTTCGTTTCCCAACGATCAACTGCTGACCGTGTGGCGGATGCCCTTATTCTTTATGCTCGCCGGATTTTTCTTTACCCCGGGACGCAGCCTCACGGTCGAATTCTCTAAACGCTGGAATACCTTGATCATCCCGTACTTGGCTTGGTCACTGATCATCTCTGTGTGGATTATCGTGACATTATGGGGCCAGCATGAGGTGATTTTCGACCATCTGGAGTCTGGTTGGCTCGGAGGCTCCGACCAATCTATCTACTGGATGGCAGCGTGGTTCATCACTACGCTAGCTGGAGCAACGATTCTACGCCGCTTCCTCGAACGCTTTGGCAGCCTTATCCCGTGGCTGGTTGCCATCGCCGGGATCGTTGTTTCATATATCCTCACAGAAATGGTCAGCAACGGCACAGTGGATACCCACCCTCTGGTCGATACTCCATTGCGTTTGGGCTTGGCCTGGCCCGTCATGTTCTATTTATTAGTGGGCGAATTACTGCGCAAACTTCTGATGCCGTTGGTCAAAAAATTTTCTTCTCACGTGTTAGCACTCATCGGTCTCGTCCTAGTGGGCGTAGCGCTATATGCCACCGTTCCATTCAACATTAGTGCTCACTTCATTCAGGCTGGTGGATTCGGAACTCCCGTTCTGACGCCGCTGATCGCCATCATGGTCACGGTAGGATTCATTCTTGTCTTTGCCACCTGGGTCAATGACATGCTCCAGAAGTTCCGCTCACCTCAAGCTGGGGTCTCACGTCTGGTACGTACGGGAACCCCCGTGGTGTTTCTCCACGGTTTGGTGCTGGTGTGGATGTACCAGCACGGTTTTGGCGAAGATTCCCTCGAGCATTTCCTGTGGCGCTTGAGTACGGCTGTCGTGGTGTCGTTTCTTATGGCGCTCCTGATCAACAGCACGCCTACCGCGCGATTACTGTCCGGCGCTCCACAAGAGCCGAACATTTTACGAAAACGCGATGACAACCCATCTTAGTTCTCACCAAAAACGTGAGCGATGAAGTCCCCAGCCCACTGGAGTAGGTCTGCGTCCACGAGGTCTTTTCCGGTCACTGATTTCGTTTTCGGGCGCGGCACCATAAGAGCTTTCATGGGGGCCCGATGCGTAGCGCCCGGGTACATCCGCTTCAGCCGCATGGCACGCGAATCCGGCAGTGATTCCATGGGACCAAACTTGATGTTCTTGCCCATGAGCATGACCTCGTAGATGCCATATTCGCGAGCAGTATTGCGGAAGTTTGCCACGGCCACGAGGTTCTCTGCTGGTTCTGGAAGCTTTCCGTATCGATCTTGGAGCTCTTCCACGACTGCAGCAACAGCTTCAGCGTCAGCAGCTTGGGCAAGGTTCCGATACGCCTCGAGGCGTAGTCGCTCACCCGGGATGTAGTCATGCGGCAGGTGCGCGTTAACCGGTAGCTCCACTTTGACTTCTTCCGGCGAGGTGTCTTCCTCACCTTTGAAGTCAGCCACGGCTTCACCGACCATGCGCAGATACAAGTCGAAGCCTACCCCGGCGATGTGGCCGGACTGTTCGCCACCGAGCAGGTTCCCTGCACCGCGGATCTCAAGGTCTTTCTGGGCTAATTGCAGTCCGGAGCCGAGCTCGTTGTGGGTCGCCACTGCTTTGAGTCGTTCCATTGCGACCTCGTTGAGCGGCTTACCTGAGTCATATAGGAAATACGCATAGGCGCGGTCTCGGCCACGCCCCACACGTCCACGCAGCTGGTGTAGCTGCGACAGACCGTAGCGGTGTGCGTCCTCGATGATCAGCGTATTGGCATTGGCAATGTCCAAACCGGTTTCAATGATCGTGGTTGAAACCAGCACATCGTATTCTTTTTCCCAGAAATCGACCATGATCTCTTCGAGCGTGGATTCGCCCATCCGCCCGTGGGCGACGGCAACGCGTGCTTCTGGCATGAGCTCCTGGATACGTGCGGCGACTTTGTTAATCGTGTTTACACGATTGTGGACGTAGAAAACCTGACCCTCTCGCATGAGTTCACGCCGAATGGCAGCGGTGATCTGCTTGTCGGTATATGGACCAACGTAGGTCAAGACCGGATGGCGTTGTTCTGGCGGGGTCGCTAAGGTTGAGGTTTCTCGGATGCCAGTCATCGACATTTCCAAGGTTCGTGGAATTGGCGTGGCCGTCATGGCCAGCACGTCCACATTTGTACGCATCTTTTTGAGTTTTTCTTTATGCTCTACACCGAAGCGCTGTTCTTCATCCACAATGACAAGCCCGAGGTCTTTGAACTGGACTTCATCGGAGAGGAGTCGGTGTGTGCCAATCACCATGTCGACGGTTCCTTCAGCCAGCCCATTGACTGTCTCACGCGACTCTTTGGTCTTCTGGAAACGTGATAGAGCACGGATCGTCATGGGGAACCCGGCAAAACGTTCGGTAAACGTTTCTGCGTGCTGGCGAGCCAACAGTGTTGTTGGGACCAGGAGGGCAACCTGTTTGCCATCTTGAATAGCTTTGAATGCAGCGCGCACGGCGACTTCGGTTTTACCGAAGCCCACGTCTCCTGCCACCAGACGGTCCATGGGAACTTCAGCTTCCATGTCCTGTTTAACTTCTTCAACAGTGGTTAGCTGGTCCGGCGTTTCCATATGTGGGAAGGCTTCTTCCAGTTCGGCCTGCCATGGTGTGTCCGGCGGGTAGGCATGCCCCGATGTCGCCATTCGCGCCGAGTATAACTGGATGAGTTCTTTCGCGATCTCGCGGGTAGCGCGACGTGCCTTTGATTTAGTCTGTGCCCAGTCTGATCCGCCCATTTTCGACAGGCTCGGGACATCGCCACCCACGTACTGGGATACCTGGTCCAGCTGGTCGGTCGGAACAAACAGCCGGTCTCCGGCGCCCCCGCGTTTCGACGGCGCGAATTCTAATACCAAATATTCTCGGTAACCTTCTTCTCCGGCGGTAGACCGCGCGCCGGCGACTTTGCGACGCTGTAGTTCAATGAACTTGGCAATTCCGTGTTGACTATGGACCACGAAATCGCCTTCTTCAAGGGCTAACGGGTCCACAGCGTTCCGCCGTTTACGGGCCAACGATCGGCGCTCGCCCCGCTGCGTTCCTGCAGCTTGTCGTCCAAAGAGGTCATATTCGGTGACCACGGCCAAGCGCTGCTGAGCCCAAGCGAATCCTGAACCCAACGAGGCCGCAGTCACCTGGATCTGGGCTGGCTGCACATCGTCTATCGACTCGACCACCGTGGCGGTGTGACCTTGTTCCAAGAAAAGTTCAGCCAGACGACGTGCCGGGCCGGGGCCGTGGGTGGCAACAACTATGGACCACCGGTCCTTTATCCGGTTCCCAACGTGTTCCATCAGTGCTGTCATGTCACCAGCAAATTGTGCGGGTGACGCAAAACCACTACGGAGCGCTGTGGCGTCTATGGTCTCGTCGTGATCGAAAGCCGTAAATTGCCACCAACCCTGATCATGTTCTAGCGCAACCGTACGGGTATCGCCGAGTGTGGCGAAGCCTCCGGCTTCCTGTTGGTTTTCAACAGGCGCAGCAAGCCCTTCCCCGGCTGCGGCCCATGCGGCTTCTAAGAATTCTTCGTTGGTGCTCAACAGGTCGTCCACCCGATGCCGGACTTTTTCAGGTTCCACCATGACGGTGAGAGAGCCTTCCGGTAGCACTTCCAAGAAGGATTCCATGTCGGTGACCAATGGTGCCAGGGACTCCATGCCCTCAACGGCTACACCGTTAGACATGGGCTCCAGCATTTCTAAAACATTCGGCATCGATGCTTGGAGGTCCCGTGCACGTTGCTGGACTTCATCGGTCAGCAGTAGCTCACGGCACGGCGATGCATACATCTTGGTCGGTGTCTCGGATCCATCCTCGGAGGTATCCACTAACGAACGCTGGTCAGCGATGGAGAAATAGCGAATATCCTCGACTTCATCACCAAAAAATTCGACCCGGTATGGGTGATCGTCGGTGGGAGGAAAAACATCAATGATGCCGCCGCGAACGGCGAATTCACCACGCCGGGAGACCATATCAACTCGGGAATACGCAGCGCTGGCCAGATCCTCGACGACTTGTTCGAAGTTATAAAATTCTCCGGCTTGCAGCAGGACCGGTTCGAGGTCTCCTAGACCTTTGACAATCGGTTGGACGATGGACCGCACCGGAGCGGTGACAATCTTGAGCGGTTTTTGCCCGTCTCGCCCAGGGTGCGCCAGCTTCCGAAGGATCGCCATGCGTGCACCGACGGTGTCGCTTCGTGGTGAAAGTCGTTCGTGTGGCAACGTTTCCCAAGACGGGAAGTGCCCAACGACCTCGGCATCCATCCAGGAGTCCAGACCGCGCGCCAGATCTTCTGCTTCACGAGCTGTTGCGGTCACTAATAGCACAACCGGAGTGGAAAACTCGGAGTCATCCAGCGCTTTCGCTAGCAGTGCGGTGACAGCTTCTCTTGCGCCGTCAGGTAGCGTAAGGGAAAGGTCCGAGGTGCGCTCGGTTCGGGTAATTGAGGTCCGCATTGCCGCTACGGCGGTATCGGTTTCAAGGTGGTTTAATAACCCTGATAACACAGCGTTTTCAGACAAATCTAACTTCCCACTATCCTGGTAATGTTCACATCCGGCGCACGTACAAGCATAACTGTTTTTACAGCGTCACCGTCTACACTCGCTTAAATATCAACTGCTAGCGAGCATTAGAGAGGAAGCACATGGCTTTTAAGGAAACTACTACCATCCCGTACACCCCCAAGCAGGTGTTCAGCGGACTCACAAATCGCGATTTTCACGTATACGCAGCCGATGCATTCCGCGCCGATCTTGATGAATTCTCTGTGATGCCACACGAGCCAACATCTGACGACACCGTGTCGGTAAATATCCAGCGCACGGTCAACGGCGAGGACTTCGCCAACAAGCTACCCTCTGCTGTACAGCGTTTTGCAAAAGGTCGCGTAGCGATTGAACAAACTGAAGCTTGGTCTGCGGCAGCTGACGACGGCGCTCGTGATGCGAATGCGACGATTAAAGTCCCAATGGCGAAAGCTACAGCAACTGCCACAATCAAGCTGTACCCAACCGAAGATGGTTCTGGAACGGTCGTAGAAACCGAAGGCAGTGTAAAATCAACGATCCCCTTGATGGGTTCAAAGATTGCTCAGTTGGCCGAACCGCAGGTTGGGAAGTTTCTCAATGGTTTGACCAAGAAGCTCGAAGCTTGGCTAAAGGAACACTGAGTCCATTGTCTGATGCAGTGATCGGCGGGGTGCAGACTTATGGCTGTCCCCGCCGATTTTTTCTTCTATTTTTGGTGGAACCGATTCTGCGTGGTGGTTAAACCATGCTCAATAAGGGATTCCACCGCATCTGCAGCACTATCGATATGCAGTGCCAAGTTTTCTTGTTCTGCGGTACTGAAAGGGCGCAGAACATAATCGGCGGCATTCATGCGCCCAGGGGGTCGACCGATGCCCGCGCGGACGCGGAGATATTCCTTGGTCCCCAGGGCCTGTGAGGTCGACTTCAAGCCGTTGTGGCCGCCTTCTCCCCCGCCACGCTTCACGCGAAGCATATCGAATTCAATGTCGAGTTCATCATGAATGACGATGAGGTTTTCGGGGCCGATCTTGAAGAATTTCAATAAGGCTGCGACGGGCTTGCCGGAAAGGTTCATATAGTTGGCCGGTTTTGCCAGTACGATTTTGGGGCCACCGATGCCCATCCGAAATTCTGCGACAGCAGCACCCGCCTTATGCACATTCCAACGTTCGGAATTACGTTCGGCGAGTTCATTGACGACCATGTGCCCGATATTGTGGCGGGTAGCAGCATAACGGTCACCGGGATTGCCCAATCCCACCACCAGCACCGGGCCGGCGGTGGGATCAAGCGCACCTGTTGTTGCAGTAGCCAAAGGGAGTCTTACTCTTTTTCGGCGTTTTCTTCGGCGACAGTTGGAACTTCTCCACTGGCTTCTTCATCAGTATCTTCGCCCAGATCCTGTTCGATGACCAGGTCAACAGTTGCAACCAGGTACTCTTCGTCAAGATCGATCTGCACGCCTGCTGGCAGGATGACATCTGGTGCGTAGACGTGTTCGCCGGCCTTGCGGTCGGTGAGGTCAATGGTGACGTGGTCAGGCAGATCCAGTGCATCAGCTTCGACTGGGACACTGTTGACGTCCAGAACGTAGGTGTGTTCTGGGGCAACTTCACCGATGACCTCCAGTGGCACATCAACGGTGACGCGCTCGCCGCGTCGAACAATGATGAGGTCAACGTGTTTGATTTCGTCTTTCAGCGGGTTGCGCTGAATGTCTTTTGGCAGTGCCATTTCTTTGGAGTCGCCTTCGACCAAGCGCAGTAGCTGGTTCGAGTTACGCAGTGCCAGGAAGCCTTCGTGGCGTGGCAACAGCAAGTGGCGGGGTTCTTCTCCGTGGCCGTAGACTACGGCCGGGATGTAGCCTTCGCGACGTGCGCGGCGGGCGGCACCTTTACCAAAATCGGTGCGGGTTTCTACTGGCAGATCAAGAATATCTAGAGCCATGTTCATTCCTCCTGTGTATGTTCAAGTGCAGGTTGCACTCAGATTTTCCAGGCAGGAACTGTACAACACCAACAGTGTTGACAAAGCCTCGTCGATCACGGAGTGGGTGAGACTCCCTCGCCTGGGCAACGAGTCACAACTATAGCATCAGCAACGGCTAGAAACGAATTCGACCACTACCTCGAAGGGAAGTGGTCGAATTGTCAACGGAAGTAGTGCTGGTTACGCGTTACCGTCGAACAGACTTGTAACTGATCCATCCTCAAAGACTTCACGAATCGCGTTGGCCAGAATCGGTGCTACCGAGAGCACTGTGAGGTTCTCGAAGCGCTTATCGTGAGGGATCGGCAATGTGTTGGTGACAACCACTTCCGATGCTCCAGAGTTCGCGAGGCGTTCTGCGGCCGGGTCTGAGAACACGGCGTGGGTTGCGGCGATGATGACCTCGGTTGCACCGGCGTCTTTCAGGATCTTCACTGCACCGGAAATCGTGCCACCGGTATCAATCATGTCGTCAATCAGCACACAGGTTCGGCCACTTACCTGACCTACAACAGTCTTGGATTCGGCTTTATTTGGCTGGGTGAGGTCACGTGACTTGTGGACGAAGGCTAGCGGTGCACCGCCGAGGCGTTCGGCCCACTGTTCGGCAACGCGTACACGACCGGTATCCGGTGAGACCACGGTGACGTTATCAACGTCGACGCGGCCGCGGATGTAGTCTGCCAGGATTGGGAAAGCGAATAGGTGGTCCACTGGGCCATCAAAGAAACCCTGGATCTGCGATGTATGCAGGTCCATGGTCATGATTCGGTGTGCGCCGGTTGCCAAGTAAAGATCAGAGATCATCCGAGCCGAAATAGGTTCGCGACCTCGACCTTTTTTGTCCTGGCGTGCATACGGGTAGAACGGTGACACTACGGTGATGCGGCGGGCCGAAGCGCGTTTCATCGCGTCGCAGAGCAAAAGTTGTTCCATGACCCAGTTATTCATTGGAGCTGGATGTGCTTGTAAGACAAACACGTCTTTACCGCGCACGGACTGGCTTGGCCGAACGTATGTTTCCCCGTTTGCAAAGTCATAAGCATCTAGCGGCAAGAGTTCAGTGCCCAAGTGCTCGGCAATTTCCTCGGCCAGCTCTGGGTGCGCCCGCCCTGAGGCCAACACAAGTTTTTTGTTCTCGTTGGTGACGATTTCGCTCAACCAAGTTCTCCCTAGAACGTTCGGCGTCTTATTAGTGCTTCAACTGTAAACGCTACTACAGCCTTCCAACAGTCTGTTGGGAAGTTTATGATTTTCCGTTGGATGCACGGGCGGCTTTCGCCGCTGCCGAATCAGGTCGACGCTGCAAGACCCAGTCTTCGATGGTGCGTTGCTCCATCGCGTTCATAGCGAGGGCCCCTGCTGGCACATCCTTACGAATGACCGCGCCTGCCGCGGTGTACGCGCCGTCACCAATTTCTACCGGGGCCGTGAAGACAGTATTGGAACCGGTACGAACTTCGGCTCCAATGACGGTGCGGTGTTTGTTCACACCATCGTAGTTCGCGGTGATGTTGCCGCAGCCGATATTCGCGTTTTCGCCGATCTCTGCGTCTCCGGCATAGCCAAGGTGAGAGAGTTTCGCTCCGCGACCAATCTGAGCATTCTTCGTTTCGTAGAATGCCCCAATTTTT
The DNA here is from genome assembly GCF_030453185.1 of Yaniella sp. Lineage (GTDB taxonomy): Bacteria > Actinomycetota > Actinomycetes > Actinomycetales > Micrococcaceae > Yaniella. The sequence continues at coordinate 22,676 of NZ_JAKDKW010000011.1, forward strand.
CCGGTGTCACCCAGCACGGTGCCCGGACGGAGATAGGTAAACGGTCCGACGTTCGCGCCGATGCCGATGACAGCTTCGGTTGCTTCGGTGCGTCGAACCGTCGCGTCTTCGCCGACGACGACACTTTGCAGAGTGCTGTCGGGTCCAATCACGGCTCCCGAGGCAATCTGGGTTGCCCCGTGCAGCTGAGTATTGGGCTTAATGGTCACATCTTGTGCCAGTTCAACATCGACGTCGATCCAGGTCGTGGCAGGATCCACGATGGTGACACCGGCTCGCATCCAGCGATCGGCAATACGGCGGTTGAGTTCGGAACCAAGCGCGGACAACTGCGTGCGGTCGTTGACGCCTTCGACTTCCATCAGGTCGTTAGTCACATACGTTGCTACACGACCGCCTTCGGCCCGAGCCAGGCCGAGAACGTCGGTCAGATATTTTTCGCCTTGGACATTATTGGTCGTGACTTCGGCCAATGTCCGGGCTAAGATTTCGCCGTCGAATGCATAAATGCCCGAGTTGATTTCGGTGATGTCTGCGATCGTGGAATCACCGGTTTCTTCGGCGATTTTCAGTGCGTCCTTGTGCTCGACGATACCGCTAACCAGGCCTTGTTCGTCACGCACGATACGACCGTAGCCGGTTGCGTCTGGAACGTTGGCACTGAGCACCGTGACGGCGTTCTGAGCGTTCTGATGTTCGCTCACTAGAGCGTTTAGTGTTTCGGGGGTGAGTAGTGGAACATCACCGTAGGTCACTACGACGGTGCCATTGACAGCCCCGATGGCTTCCAGCCCTTGTTCTACAGCTCGGCCGGTGCCCGGTACATCGTCCTGATCGGCGATGACGAGGTTGGGATTATGTCCGAGAAGGTGTTCCACCACGCGTTCACGCTGGTGACGAACTACGGCTACGAGATGCTCTGGGTTCAAACTCATGGCGGCATCGAGGGCATGTCCGACGAGTGAACGTCCACCCATGGGGTGCAGGATCTTTGGAAGACTAGATTTCATCCGTGTGCCGGCGCCGGCCGCCAACACGATTACAGCCGCGGGAGAAGAGGAACTCAAAACAATCGCACCTTTGATCGTAAGACACTATTTCTCAACCGCGATGCGGCAGTTCCGCCCCTAGGATTCGAACCTAGACCACACAGCTCCAAAGGCTGGCGTGCTGCCATTACACCAGGGCGGAATGTTGGTCATTGACCAACACCTCAAACATTGTGCCATAGATATTCGTAAATTCCGAATTCCTACATCGGTCCGTGGCATTCGATTCGGTACTGATTACCTCATATCCGGGTTGGCCTCGGCATCGCGGAGCGCTGCTATAAGCTCAGGCTTGCGCATGGACGAGCGTCCAGCGATATCGTGTTGTTGGGCCAGCTGATAGAGCTCATCAAAGCGCAAGTCTTCCAGCTGCGTTGCTGGCTCATGAGCAACCTCAGCCGGGTCATAGACATCATCGGCCGGTTCTGCAGTGTTGTCTTCGATACCCACATCTCTCGCAGGCGGCAATGTATCGAGCAGAGCCTGGGTCTTGCTATGGCGGCGCAGCCGGTTGAGTGCATAAATCCCGGCGAGTGCCCCGCCGAGCGCAACGGTGCTCGCCCCGAGAATCTGGCCGATACCTGGGCTGCGTGTTGATCTTCTTGATGTATTCATGTCTTTCATTATCGCCTAGATATAGTTCCTGGTCTTTTGTCACCCCTTCAACAAGACCAACCGACGGAGGGACCTGGGATCGGAGTATCCGTGGTCTCAATAGAGCACCTCGGATCGGCAGAGTATTTATAGCTGCCGGTCAAAACTGTCGCTGTTGGAGTTGATGATGCAAAAGCTGCTTAAAAACTATGGTGCGAATGATTGCTCATCCGCACCATAGGTTCGACTTCAGTACTCGTTAGTCGTTTTCAATAAATTTATTGATGATCGCTTCATTGAACGCTGGCAGGTCCTTCGGAGTCCGAGAGGTGATCAAATTACCGTCAACTACAAGCTCTTCGTCTGCCCAGTTGGCGCCAGCATTCCGCAGATCGGTTTGCAGGCTTGGAAAGCTGGTCATGTTCCGGTCTTTGAGTACGTCGGCTTCGGTGAGAATCCATGCTGCGTGACAGATGGATGCCACAGTTTTATTTGTATCGAAGAAAGCGCGGGTGAAATTCACTGCGTCTTTGTTCATGCGAATTTGGTCTGCGTTTTTAGTTCCCCCAGGCAGCACAAGCCCGTCAAAATCATCGGCGTTGGCTTTGGCGACATCGAGGTCTACTTTTTGTGAGTGGTCACCGCCACTGACCTCACCTGATTCTGGGGAGACGAGAACGGCTTCTGCACCTTGCTCAACAACGGTGTCCCACGGCGAATAGAGCTCGGATGGCTCGTAACCGTTAGTGACAAGAAACGCTATGCGACGGCCTTTAAGGTCGCTCATGAATTCACTCCTTATGTTTGGGTGTACTACCACCGTAGTCGGCTGCGTAAGTGTGCGAAAGGTTGGGTAGCTTCCGGTACGGGAAGGTGTTGACCAGACCAATAGCCTCAAACATCGCGAAGATAATGGTTGGGCCCACAAAGCGAAAACCATGTTTTTTCAACTGTTTCGCGAGGGCGACCGACTCAGATGATTGACTGGGCGGATTGCCATCTAAATCGAGCACTGGATCGTTGATCGGCTCATACGACCAAATCAATTTCGCCAGGCCGCCCTGTGCTCGCAACATAATGGTTGCTTTGGCATTACTGATGACCGCCTGAATCTTCTGTCGGTTCCTGACAATTTCTGCATTATCCATCAACGATTCGACGTCGTCCTCGCTAAAGCTGGCTACGACGTCAGGGTCAAAGTCAGCAAAGGCTTCACGAAAGGCGGGGCGTTTCTTCAGGATCGTCAACCAGGATAGACCCGCTTGGAACCCTTCCAAACTGAGGCGTTCAAAGAGACCTTGCTCGTCTCGAACCGGCCGACCCCATTCAGTGTCAAAGTAGTGCTGCAACAACGGGTTGGTCGTGGCCCACTTTGGACGAGCAGTACCGCGCTCGTCAAACACCACACCAGGATATTCAGGCGGCTGTTGCATCAGATTTCTCACCTCGCTCCAAGGCAAGTAAGTACTTTTTAGCTCCGGGGGTGCCGCTAAATTCACCGTACGTGCCATCGGCGCGCACTACCCTATGGCACGGTTGGATGATCGGCATGGGATTGCGTGCACACGCACTCCCAACGGCGCGTGCCGCACCGGGTTTATTGAGTTGCTGGGCGAGCTGACCATACGAACGGGTTTCCCCGTATGGGATGGTTGCTAAATTCTGTTGCACCGTGGTGATGAAACGCTCAGTATTTCCCCGCTGGATGGGCAGTTCAAAAGATTCTCGTGTGCCGGCAAAGTATTCATCGAATTGGTCTGTGGCATATCGCAGTGTTTCATCATCCCGAAGCACCGGAGCCCCAAATTGGCCCTCGAGACGTTCTAGCACGGAGGCGAAATCGTGATTCTCGAACGCCACGTGAACAATGCGGGCCTCTTGGGCGGCAATCAACAGTTCGCCGATTGGTGAGGGGATGATCGTGTAGCGGTTGGCTGCAGCGTGAACAGTATCGGACATGTTTACCACCTCGTTTTTGATGTCACAGACAATTATGCCCCCTTTCGCCTGTCTCGTCAGCTCGCTTCCCTGCAGTGTGGATACCCCACCGGCGGTCTGCTTGACAACGCAAGTAACGAGCATCATACTGACTTAAAGTCATATTGACCTTAAGTTGCTCGATGGCGATGTACCTGCTGCGAGCGCAAAGAAGGAGCACGGTGAGTTTTTCTGCCCCGAGTGCGTCGGAGCGCCGGTTTATGCCGCCAGCTGTTGCGGTGTCGACGGTTGCGTTTGCATTGCATCCACCCGTGGACGCCAACGTTGCGGACCCGCGTTCCGGTGAGGTGCTCTCCACCTGGGGTGAGTATGCAAGTCGCGAAGGTTCGAGGGTGGAGCACGCCACCACGCTGTGGTTACCGTTAGTGCGGCGTACTCGACCCCCATTCGACACCCTGTGGGCATTACCGGGTGGCCCGATCCCCTGGGATGAGGATTTATCGCAGACGGCGTCGCGAACACTGCACGAGGCGGTGCTGCGCTCCCCCAGCTATTTGGAACAGCTCTTCACGTTTGGGGAGACCAGCCGTTCCGCATCCGCTCAACGTCTCGTGACGATCGCCTATTGGGGCCTTTATGGTCAATTGGATTTGACCGCTGAACCGACCACTGCGTACTCCCCGGATACGACCAGTGACGTAGCCACTGCTACTCGAGACGCAGTCACAGAGTTTCCCGAAGCACTCGTTGCCTCAGCCGATGCAAATGTCGCGTGGTTTTCGATTGACCGCCTCCCCGAACTGGCCTTTGATCACGCGGCAATCATCGACTATGCGGTCTGGCGATTGCGCCAACGCACCGAGTATTCCATGGTGGCCCATCGCTTTTTAGGAAAAGAGTTCACGCTGGCCCAATTGCGCCGGGTTCATGAAGCCATCTTGGGTGAGCAAATTGATCCGGCAAATTTCCGTCGCGACATGCTGGCCCAGGGCCAGCTCCTTGATACGGAACGAGTTGAAGGAGGCACACCGCATCGCCCGGCCCGTCTGTATCGCTTCAAAGACCAACCCCAACAACCATGAGTTTCACAGTTTCTATTCCAAGGAGTCCTATGACCAGCGTTGCAGATTTGATTGCCTCAGCTGCCGCTACCGAACAGCGCAGTCGCACCGATTTGGGCGACACCATCACCTTTGGCGAGCCAACCGATATCACCACCACGTGTGACAGCAAGCTGCCTACGGCACCGTGGCAGATCGATACCGAACCAGGCTACGGCCCGGGCGCTTCAACCCTGGACACCGCTCCGGCAACGACACCGCAGCAAGGTCCAATCCCTGCTGAGTACACCCAAGCCAGTGCAGAGGAACTCGATGCTCGAATTCTCGCGGCCAAAGAAACGCTGGGTGATCGCCTGAAAATTCTGGGGCATTTCTATCAGCGAGACGAGGTCATCCAATATGCTGATTTTGTGGGTGACTCCTTCATGCTGGCACAGGCAGCCAAGGACCACCCCGAAGCCGAATCATTTGTCTTTTGCGGCGTGCACTTTATGGCCGAAACCGCCGACATCCTGTCGACAGATGCGCAATCGGTGATTCTGCCCAACCTGGCTGCCGGGTGCTCGATGGCAGACATGGCGACCATCGACCAAGTAGAAGAGGCCTGGGAACAACTCACCGAGGCACTGGGGACCTCCACCGCAACAGATCACGCCGAGATCATCCCCGTGACCTACATGAATTCCTCAGCTGCGATCAAAGCGTTCTGTGGACGCAACGGGGGCATCGTTTGCACTTCCTCGAATGCAAAAACCGTACTGGAATGGGCATTCGCACGAGGCAAACGCGTCATCTTTTTCCCCGACCAACACCTTGGCCGCAACACCGCCAAAACCATGGGGATTACCGAAGAGCAGATGCCACTGTGGCGTCCGTACCTGCCGATGGGAGGCAATACCCAACAGCAGTTACAGGATGCCAAAGTTATTTTGTGGAACGGCTTCTGCTCGGTTCATAAGCGTTTCACCGTAGCCCAAATTGATAAGGCTCGCACCGACTATCCCAACGCCCAAGTCATCGTCCACCCGGAATGTCCTGCACCGGTGGTCGAAGCTGCCGACGGCGTAGGTTCAACCGAGTACATCCGCAAAGCCATTGCGGCCGGGCAACCCGGTGACGTGTTTGCCATCGGTACGGAAATCAACCTTGTGAATCGTTTACAGGCCCAACACCCCGACATGACTATCTTTTGCCTGGATCCGGTCATCTGCCCGTGCTCGACCATGTATCGCATCCACCCCGCCTACCTGGCCTGGGTCGTAGAGTCCTTGGTGGCCGGGGAAACACCCAACCAGATTTCCGTAGCTCCAACAGTTTCTGCAGATGCATCAGTTGCGTTAGAGCGTATGTTGGCGGCCCGGCCGTGATCATCGTCGTTGGGACCGGCGTCGCTGGCCTCACCGCAGTCGAGCGTTTAGCCACTGCCGGGGTGCCGGTAACTGTGTTAACCGCGGGGCACTTCGGCCTCGACGGTGTCTCAGCTGGCAATACAGCTCTGGCCCAGGGTGGCATTGCTGCGGCGCTAGGCAAAGACGATTCCCCGCTCTTGCATCTCAGTGACACGATCGAGGCGGGCGCGGGTCTCGTTGATCCAACGATGGCACAGATTCTCACCACCGATGGCGCTAACCGGGTCCGCGAATTGCTGGCTTCAGGTTTTCCCGCCCACCGTGATGCACAGGGCCAACCGACCTTTGGCCTGGAGGCAGCTCACCGGCGTGCTCGCGTGCTCCACGCCGGTGAAGATAGTACAGGTGCGGCGCTGTCAGCGTTTCTGACTAGCCGCGTTCAGCAGCTCGCAGACGACGGTCGTGTGCACATCATCGAGCAGGCATCGATAACCGATCTGGCGGTCGCCAACGGATGTCTCAGCGGAGTGTTCTACACTTCTCCTACGGGGAAGCAACAGCTCGACGCCAACGCCGTGATACTGGCAACGGGTGGTTATGCTGGGCTGTTTCCGACGACGTCGTCTTCGCCTGCGATCACCGGGCAAGGTCTGCTGGCTGCAGCTCGCGCCGGAGCTGTAATGGCCGATATGGAATTTATCCAGTTCCATCCCACTGCGCTCGCAGGATCCGGTGCACTCCTCTCTGAGGCAGTTCGAGGAGCCGGTGCGGTACTGCGCGATCCCGCAGGGTATCGGTTTCTGGCCGACTCCCACCCGAATGCTGAACTTGCGCCACGTGATGTGGTCTCCAGAGCCTGCTTTGCGGTTATGGAGGCCTTTGGTACAGGATCAGTGTTCTTGGATGCCACCGTGATCGAAGATCACCACGGCGCAGGCACGTTGGCACGCCGATTCCCACAATTGACGGCCATGTTGAAAACCCACGGCATCGACTGGACTACACAGTACGTTCCGGTCGCACCGGCAGCCCACTACTGTATGGGCGGGGTCACCACAGATGGTCGCGCTCGCACGTCTTTGCCCGGCTTGTTTGCCGCCGGAGAGGTGGCATCCACGGGCGTACATGGAGCCAACCGACTGGCTTCGAACTCCCTGCTGGAAGGCCTAGTCTTCGGCGCTCGAGCAGCAGAAACAGCACAGGACTTTCTACGTGATAAAGCCTGGCAGGTCGAACCACAGCTGCATGCATTGATGAGTTCTGCTGTGCCGGTCTCGTCTCGCGTGCATGTCACCACCGATGAAACGGATGGATTGTGCGATATTCAGCGGGTTGTGGGAAGACATTTAGGCATAATGCGAAATCCCGATGGCTTAGTAAAACTGCTGACTGAGCTAGATGACGTCGCACATCCTGCAAGTGATCTTGTCCGGATCATAGGAACCGCCGCTTTGGCGCGCACCGAGTCGCGGGGCGGCCACTGGCGAGCCGATTATCCGGTCCCCGACCCGAACCAGGCCAACCGGACAGCGTGGCTACTATCCACCACACAGACCAACCCCGGAGGGAACCGATATGCCCACCGGACCAAGGAGAGTGCACTGTATGTTGACGCATAAGCTTGTCACCGACGTCGTTGAACGCGCTTTGACAGAGGACTGCCCCTGGGGTGATGCAACCGTGGCCGTTTCAATTCCGGCCCACCTGGAGTTCCAAGCGAATCTCGTGGCCCGCGAACCAGGGTTTTTCGCCGGTGGTGCAGTACTGGTCGAGACTTTCCAGCAGGTCGATCCACGAATCGTCATCACAAACCTGGTCACCGATGGTACGGCCTTTTCGGCCGGTGACGTGCTAGCTTCCCTGTCCGGCCCGGCCGCCGGAATTCTTACAGGCGAACGTGTGGCCCTGAATTTTGTCCAGCGCCTCAGTGGTATCGCCACCTTGACCTCACTATTTGTTGCCCACGTCGCAGGCGTTGGCTCGCACGCACGTATTGCCGACACCCGAAAAACCACGCCAGGGTTAAGGGCACTTGAAAAACACGCGGTCACAGCAGGTGGCGGTATCAATCACCGCTTTAGCCTGTCGGATGCAATCATGTTCAAAGACAACCATCTCGCTGCCCTGGGTGTGACCGCCAACAGCGAACTGACCGAAGCCATCCAGAGGGTCAAAGCCAAGGTCGGGCACACCACCGCGATCATCGTGGAAGTTGACCGGCTAGAACAGATAGAACCCGTGGTAGCGGCTGGCGTGACAGGCATTCTGTTGGACAATTTCTCCGTGGAGGACCTCCGGACCGGGGTCCAGCTCATCGACGGCCGGTGCACCACCGAAGCTTCCGGGGGTGTCCATCTGGACAGTGTGGCCGAGATTGCGGCCACCGGCGTGGACATCATTTCGGTTGGCGCCATTACCCACGGGGCCAACGCCCTCGATCTGGGATTGGATGCCAGCTAATGCACTATCTCGATGCCGCAGCAACCGCACCGCTTCGACCAGCGGCGCGCCACACCATGCTCAGCGTGTTGGACGGTGGACCAGCCAACGCCTCATCGGTCCATACGCCCGGTCAGCTCGCCAAAACAACTTTGCACCACGCCCGACAACAGGTAGCAACTACGCTGGGTGCACGTGAGTCCGAGGTCATCTTCACATCCGGTGGCACCGAAGCCAATAACCTCCTACTCAAAGGCGTCGCCCTGGCGGAGCCTCGTGGTAAACACATCGTCACCTCGGTCATCGAGCATTCATCGGTGCGTCAGACCTGTGCTTTCTTATCGCGGTTCGCAGATTTTGAGATCACCGAAATCAATGTAGACAAATACGGCCGAGTGGATGAAGCTGCGGCACTGGCTGCGATTCGGGATGACACCACGCTGGTATCGATCGGCCTGGCGAACGGCGAGGTCGGCACTGTCCAGTCGCTGGAGCGCATCGGTCACGCCGCCAAAGCCTCGGGGGCAGTGATGCACACCGATGCAGTCCAAGCAGCCGCATCCCTTCCGGTAAATTTTGGTGCAGAGGGTTGGCCCGGGACGTTTGTCGATGCGATGTCCATTGCATCGCACAAGTTTGGTGGCCCACAAGGTGCCGGCGCCCTACTGCTCCGCAACGGGACACCGCTTGAACCGCTCCTGCACGGCGGCGGGCAAGAGTCCGGTCAGCGCTCCGGAACTGAGAGCCTCGCGGCTATCGCCGGTTTCGGTGCCGCTGTGGCTGCCCTCCTGCCCCAAGCCGGTACTCGCGCGCAGTCTTTGATGGCCCAGCGAAATGCCTTTGTGTCCCGCATGCTCCAAGAGGTTCCTGGCGCCCAACTCACCGGTCACCCTGCAGAGCGGGTCCCGAACCACGCCTCGTTTGTCATCGACGGGATCTCCGGAGAATCCTTGCTGGTGGATCTGGACGTAGCCGGTATCGCGGCGTCTTCGGGATCTGCCTGCTCGGCGGGCAAGAACGACCCCTCCGCAGTTCTGCTGGCCATGGGGTACCACCCCGATGTCGCGGTAACAGCACTACGTTTTACGTTCCCTGATCCCCTTGATGAGTCGGAATTCCAGCGGTTCATGGACCAAGCCCTGCGAGTTCTTACGTCGCACACTGCACTGGTCCGGTAGCACCTTCATGGAGTACTCCACTGCTACTTCTTGACTTCGCCATCATGCCGCGTAGGGTACCAGGTGAGACACGAATCACAGTCGCACTTGGTATTAGGAGTACGCTATGGCAGAGAACCCAACCATTGAAGAACTCAGTCACGAAGACCGAACTTTTGCTCCCCCTCCAGAATTTGCGACCAACGCTAATGTCACGGCCGCAGAATATGAGCACGCAGAAGCCGACCGACTAGGTTTCTGGGCTGAAAAAGCCAACCGTATCACCTGGGATACCCCATTCGACGAAGTACTCGACTGGTCAGAGGCACCGTTTGCGAAATGGTACACGGGTGGAAAACTCAATGCCGCCTACAATTGTGTGGATCGCCACGTCGAAGCAGGACTGGGCGATCGGGTCGCCTACTATTTCGTAGGTGAAGGTGGCGATACCCGCACGATTACCTATTCTGATCTGCTGCGAGAAGTATCCAAAGCCGCTAATGCGCTGATCGAACTGGGCGTCAAGACCGGTGATCGGGTAGCCCTCTACATGCCGATGATCCCCGAAACAGTCTTCACAATGCTGGCGTGTGCACGCATTGGCGCCCCACACACCGTGATCTTCGGTGGTTTCTCCGACCGTGCGATCGCAGACCGCATCCAGGACTGCGGGGTAGAAATAGTCATTACCGCCGATGGCGGTTACCGCCGCGGCAAAGCTAGCAGTCTGAAAGCGGCCGTAGATAAGGCAATCGCTGATCTCCCACAGGTACGTAACGTGCTCGTCGTGCAACGCACCGGCCAGGACGTCGACTGGCAAGAGGATCGGGATTTATGGTGGCACGACGTCGTCGACCGCCAAAGTGAGGAACATACTCCAGAAGCCTTCGACGCGGAACACCCGCTGTATATTATGTACTCCTCGGGCACGACCGGGAAACCCAAGGGCATCATGCACACCACGGGTGGTTACCTGGTGGGCACTTCTTATACCCACTGGGCGGTATTTGATATCAAGCCCGAAACCGATATCTTCTGGACTGCTGCAGACATCGGCTGGGTGACCGGGCACTCCTATATCGTGTACGGACCGCTGCTGAACGCGACCACCTCGATCCTGTATGAAGGTACCCCGGATACCCCGCATCGGGGCCGCTGGTGGGAAATCGTGCAAGACTACAATGTCACGGTCCTGTATTGTGCACCCACAAGTATTCGCACATTTATGAAATGGGGACGCGATATTCCTGCCGACTACGATCTATCCTCTCTCCGGCTCCTGGGGAGCGTGGGTGAACCGATCAACCCTGAAGCTTGGATGTGGTACCGCGAAAATATCGGTGGCAATGCCAGCCCGATTGTCGACACCTGGTGGCAAACTGAAAACGGTAACATTCTGATCAGTCCCCTGCCAGGGGTCACCGCCACCAAACCCGGCGCAGCCATGCGTGCACTACCGGGCATTGTGGCCGACGTATTTGATGAAGCAGGCAATTCAGTCGAACCCGGCAATGGCGGCTACCTGGTCATTACCGAACCGTGGCCTGGCATGTTGCGGACCCTATGGGGTGATGAAGAACGGTATAAGAAAACGTACTGGTCGCAGTATCCCGGCGTGTACTTTGCCGGTGACGGCGCAAAAATCGATAAAGATGGCGACATCTGGGTACTGGGACGCGTTGACGATGTACTCAACGTGTCAGGCCACCGCATGTCTACCACCGAGATCGAATCGGCGCTGGTGTCGCACGCGATGGTTGCTGAAGCAGCCGTGGTCGGTGCCGCCGATGAGACCACCGGTCACGCCATTGAAGCGTTTGTGATCTTGCGCGAAAGTGCCGCAGACAACGACGACGTCGTCAAAGAGCTGCGCGATCACGTTCGCGCAGCGATCGGGCCTATCGCAACCCCTCGCGGCATCATGGTGGTACCTGATCTGCCCAAGACGCGTTCGGGTAAGATCATGCGCCGACTCCTCAAGGATGTGGCAGAGGACCGGGAAATTGGTGATGTCACCACCCTGGCTGATGCTTCGGTCATGGAGCGGATCCAAGAGGAAATTCGTAGTCGCGCAACGAGCTAACGTCAGGCGCTGCGATCTCGAATGATGCGGGGCATAACATTGATCAACAGCACCATAATGAGCAGTTCAATGAGTGTCTGAGTTACCACCACCAGTGGCGTCAAGCTGTACTCAGCGGGTAGCGCTAGCACCAAAGGGAGGATCACCAGAGAATTTCTAGTGATCCCACTAAATACCAGCGAGCGCCGCTGGTGGATTGCTAATCTTGCTGCACGTCCAACCCAGGAGCCTAGAGGCACCATGATGCCAGCAAACAGGATATACACCGGAACGGTGAGCATCAGATCGCCAAGCTGATTACTCACACTTGCGATGTGTGCCGCTACGACGACACCGAGAGTCGCCGTCATGAGTGGCACCATCAGTGTTGACCCCGCGGCGTCGATGACCCTCATCCGTTGCCACCGTTGGGCTAGCGCCTGGGTGAGGGCAGCCAAGACCAGGGGTACGACAATGATCCAAAGAAACGCATCGACAAAAGGCCGAAATTCAATCGACGCAATAAACCCTGAACCAAGGAACAGCCAAAGATACACCGGCAGAAGCATCAGTTGCACGATCATGAGCACGGGTGCTGCGGCGAGCAAACTCTGGGAATCACCTTTCGCCAAACCTGCGAAAACAATCACGTAGTCAACGCATGGCGTCAGTAAAACACAGAGTACTCCGACAAGCACCATGTGATCCTGTGCGACGATCCTGGACACGATCCACACCACAACGGGCACAACGACGAAATTCAGCACCAAGACGGAGGACATGAACTTCCAGTCCTTGAACGCCCCGCTGAAGTCAGAGAAGGGCAGGCCTAAAAACGTTGCATAGAGCAGCAGTGCCAGCATCGGCATAATCGCGATCTCGGCGACGGGAGCAACTGCAGGCGCACTCAATCCGACAACTGCGCCAAAGCCCAACCCGAGCAGGTAGCACCATACTTGCTGGCGGTGAGCCCACTGGACCAATCTCGACAACTGATTTTTCATGGTGGGACCCTTTAGAAACTATCCAATTTCGACCAAAATGACACCCACCATAATCAAAACCAGTCCCAAAACCATTCGCGGGGTGAGTTGTTCTTTCCAGATGACCCGTGCAAGCAGTGCGATAAGTGCGACCCCCACGGCCGACCAGATGCCATATGCGATGGCGACAGGCATGCCCGCCACAAGAGTCAGCGCCAAGCAAAAGAAGGCGATGACATAAAATACTGCCATCGGAATGATCCAGAGCTTTTTCTGAAACCCTTCGGTCGCACGCAGGCTCAACGTCGCGATAACTTCAGCGACGATAGCGAATGACAGATAGAGCCAACTCATGATTCGAGCACCGCTTCTCGCCCTGGAGCTTTTTCACCGGCTTGGACGAGGTAAACGCCGACCATGATAATCACGATACCGACAATAGCGGGCAGACGAAGTGTCTCGCCAAACAGCGCTGCGCCCAAGATCGCAACCAGCGCGACCCCGGCTGCAGCCCAGATCCCGTAGGCAACACCGATTGGCATTCCCTCACCTAAAGCAAAACCCAGCAGCGTAAACGCAAGGAAGTACCCAGCAACAACACCCACAGCCCACCACGGTTGGTCGATTGCGGCGCGCAAGGCCATGGTGCCGAGCACTTCGGCAACGACCGCCCCCAGTACCAACAGCCATCGTTTCATTCTCTGGTGGACCTACTTTTCTTCGTCGCTGGGGCACACCCACTCTAGCAACCTTGCGCGGTGCATAAGCCCCTCTGATACCGGAGTTTATGACGATCTCAAGTTTTGGAAACCTCGGGGAGACCAGATCCAGCAAAGACGCCGACCAACCCGATGACGGCGAGAAATATCAGGGTCAAAAGCACGTGGAACGTCGCGAGCAATGAACTGATGCCCCCGACCACCAACAGCACGATACCCAGCGCCGTATTGGACACCGCTACATAGGTGGTACGTTGATCGCCTTCCGCCATATCAACAACATACGTTTTGCGGCCCACACGAACACCAGTGTGCAACAGAGTCAGCAAGAAATACGCCGCGATGAACATGAGGTTGGTGAACCAGTTATCGCCCAGCACATCCGGAATAGCCGCTGCAATCACCACGAGGAGCAGGATTGTCGAGGCGACACCGGCTCCAATACTCATGAGTTGTTTACTCGACCGGTCCGCCATCCGGCCAAATAAGCGACCACCGATCAGTGCTGCAATCCCCGAGGCCATAACGAATCCGCCGAGTCCGGCGAGACTATCCGCGCCGTATTGAATCGATAGGGTGACCATGAACGGCGGGCTCAGCGATGAGACCAATAATAAGCTGCGCACGGTAACAAAGTGTCGGAAAGGCTTATCGTCGCGGAGCAAACGATACATCTGCACGAATGTATTCGTGGTCTCATCTGCGTCGTGGTCCGATGTGTTGTCTTGAGCTGTTTGCCGTGGTTCACGAATTCCGATGTACACCAGAGAAACACCGACCCACAGTGCCGCCCCAATGGCCAGAAACCAGGCAAGCTGAACGTTTGAGAGCTCTTGGCCACCAAAAACTCGAATACCCAGCCCCAGGGTAATGGCGACAAAGCCAGCTGCCGTCGTTGCCAGACCGTTGAGCTGACCGCGTTCGCCTTTCGGAACGGTCCGGCCTTGAACGTCTTTGGACGAGATCGAGGAGAAGCACCTGCCCAGTGAGAAGACGAGCAGTGCGACGAGGATGCTAATACCGGCGGTGAGGCCCTCGGCCAGCGCAGCGATCAGTGCCATAGCGCCCACCGCACTTGCCTGGATCAATGCCCCGGCAATAAACACCCACTTGCGGTACCGTATTCGCAGTACCAATGGTGTGATGAACGCTTGCGGCAGCATAGACCCGGCTTCGCGGATAGGCACCAGCAGTCCGGTGAGTGCCGCGGGCACGCCGAGTGCCGCGAAAAGCCACGGAAGTACGGTTGAGGCATTGACCATTTGGTCGCCCGACGACTGCAATGCGTTGGCGGACACGATACGCATGCCATTCGACGCCACATGCGGGCGAACCTCCGAGGCCAGCTGGGCTTCGCCCTCGTGGTTCCTTTTCATCAGACTCGAGTAGAGTTTCTCTATTTTGCTCACGACCAAAGGTTAGTCTGCCACCGCTGGTTCAGCTAGGAAGCTTAGGCGAACCTACGCGAACTACAGTTGTAGCTGATCATACGATGACTCGACTGCATAATTATTTGGAGGTACGCGATGCCAGAAGGCGACTCTCTTGTGCGGCTCGCCCACCGGTTACGGCCAGTCATGCAAGGCAGAACGCTACGGCACACCGATTTTCGAGTGCCCCGGCTAGCTGCCTTGAATCTGCAAGACTGGATCGTCAATGACGTCACCACAACCGGAAAATATCTGTCGATGAGCGTCCAAGCACCAGACCATGCTCCTGTCGACCGCCCCGAACTCATTGTCCTGTCGCATTTAGGGATGGACGGTTCCTGGCAGATCGATGCACAACCATCGCACCAAACTCGATGTATTTTCACCTTGGACGACCATCAAGTCCTGGGTTTCAGCCTTGCCACGCCAGAGGTGATTCCCTCTGACATCGCACACGACAAGTTGGCCTACCTTGGGCCTGATATTTTGGATCTCGGCTGGAACGACCCGAACACAGCAGATGCCCTGCGCTCTCAAGTGATCAGAAATTTCCGACAGGCGGCTGACCAACCCATTGCCACTGCTCTTCTCGATCAGCGCCTCGTGGCAGGCATCGGCAATATCTACCGCTGCGAGGTGTTGCTACTGGCCCGTATCAGCCCGTACCGGACGATCTCCGAACTCACAGACGAACAACTCGCTGGGCTCATCGCGCTGTGCCATGACCTCATGACACTGAACATTCCACCGGTGGCAGAAGAGCAGAGCCGACGATCAACCGTCGATGTCCGTCCAGATCCAAGTGCTCCATTTGGCGTTCGGATCGCAGATGCAACTGAACGGGCTCGTGCACACGCTGACCGAAGGCGCCGTCGCGGCAACCCACCTGTGTACTGGGTGTACGGTCGACAGCGCGCCGGGTGTTTACGTTGCGGTCATCGGATACGAACCGATGCACTCGGCACTGGTCCAACAACTGAACGAAACGTTGCATGGTGCCCGAACTGTCAACGAGGTTGAAATCACGAAGCATGTTTGCCTGATTTCCGGCTGAGCTTGGAAGGCCACCATACGGTTCGGCCTATATCGTAGGTCAAAGCTGGCACTAAGAGCGAGCGGACTATAAAGGTATCGAGCAATACGCCAAAGGCCACGATAAATGCCAGCTGCACCAGGAAGAGAATCGGGATCACCGACAGTGCCGCAAACGTAGCAGCAAGCACCACTCCAGCCGAGGTGATCACACCACCGGTTACCGTCAGACCGCGCAGTACACCCTGTCGAGTGCCGTGTTTGAGGGACTCTTCTCGCACGCGGGTCATCAGGAAGATGTTGTAGTCGATACCCAAGGCAACTAGGAAGACGAAACCAAACAGCGGGACCGCCGGGTCTGCACCAGGGAAGTCAAAGACGCCGTTGAATACTAATGCCGAAACGCCCATCGCCGTACCAAACGAAATCACCGTCGTCGCGACCAGCAATATTGGCGCCAAAATCGAACGCAGCAGGATCATGAGAATACCCAGAATGACGGCCAAGATGATGGGAATAATGAGGTTCCGGTCATCAATTGAGGCGTCGATAGTATCGACGTCGGTTGCAGTGACACCGCCTACCATGGAGCTGGGGGCTGCTTCGTCGAGATCAGTACGAAGTTCACGAACTGTTTCTGCCGCAGTCTGAGAGTCCGCGGCCGCTGTAAGCGTCGCCTGCATCAGGACATGTTCGTTGACCACCGTGGGTTCTGGTTCAGGCGTGCCCGGAGGACCAAAGGCTTCAATACCGTCCTCGGTTACCGGCGCCGTGCCACTTGGTGAGTCTTCCGCAGTAATCGAGACTTCTTCAATTTCTGTGTGAGCAAGCAGCACATTGGCTACTGTTTCACGTTCGTCTTCCGCTGCGATGACCTGGACTGGGCTTCCCGAACCTCCTGGGAAGTGTTCACCAAGCACCTCTTGTCCATCGCGCGCGTCAGATTGACCGAGCACGAGTTCTGATTGTGCAACCCCGTCTGCCTTCAGTTGAGTTGCTCCTGCAGCACCGACTAGCAGAATCAGCGTGGTCACAATCCAAATAGTTCGCGGACGTTTTTTGACCTTACGAGCGACGCCGGGCCAAAGTCCTTCGCCCGGAATGCCATGTTCGGCAACGACAATCTCGGGTTCGTATTTCACCCGTTTTGGCCAGAACGCACCACGCCCGAAGGCGAAGAGGATGGCGGGCAATAGCGTCAGCGCGGACAACATTGCAAAGACAATACCAATGGAGGCAATCGGGCCAAGCGTACTGTTGGATTTCAGATCGCTCAACAACAGCATCAACAAGCCAGCAATCACCGTGCTGCCCGACGCAAGAATGGGTTCGATCGAGCCTTTCACAGCACGCAAGGTTGCAGTCCACTTATCTGGGGTAGACCGCAGTTCTTCACGGTACCGGGCCACCAGCAACAGCGAATAGTCTGTCGCTGCACCGATCACCAGAATAAATAAAATACCCTGTGTCTGCCCGCTGAGCAGGACGACTTCCCATTTGGCCAGCCACCAGACCGTCAAGAGAGCCGCACATAATGCGAAGAGGCTGGTTGATAACACGGCAATTGGCAAAAGGAACGACCGATAAACGACGATCAAGATAATAAAAACCGCAGCCAAAGCTACGGCCAACAGCAACCCATCAATGCCGGCAAATGCTGCCGTGAGGTCCGCAGTAAATCCTGCAGGGCCGGTTACATAGACGCTGAGCTCGTCCGGCACACTGGAGTCGAGTTCGTCACCAACCTGTGCGACAACATCACCAGTGTCGGCCTCAGAGTTAATCGGCACAAACGCTTGTACTGCCAAGCCATCATCCGAGGGTACTGCCGGAGAAACCTCATCATCAACACCCTGAATATCTGGCAGGGTTTCTAAGATCTGGGAGATCTCTTCCAACTGGTCATCGGTAATTTCAGTTTCACTGGCAAAGACTGTGACCGCTGGGAGGCTATCGGATTCAGTGAATTCACCCTGGAGCTCTTGCACCTGCGTCGCATCAGCGGACTCTGGCAGGAACGTCGTCGGATCATTTGAAGAGACTTCGTTGACCTTGCCAAAGTATGGTCCGCCAATACCCGCTGCAGTGAGCCATACCAAGATCAGCACTGCGGGAAGCAAGACGCGTAACCACTTCGGTGCTCCTGCTCGTGCAGCATCTTTTCGCACAGGAGATTTCGCGGTCGTCGATCCCTGGTTCATGATGATGTCCAATCACAAGTATTGTGTAGTGGTTAGCAGGACGCAATTATGGTGATCCGATGCAGGCTTTCGAAAATTACCACAATTAGTAACCAAGGATATACTACTAGCCAAGCTAGCTATATTGCTAATGCTGCAGAGAGGGAGAGACTTTTGTATGGTCGACATACCGGACGAATCACACAAGATGCCCTGGAACATCTATTCGGTGGATGCGTCTGACCCCGACGCCAAGCTCGTCGACCGCGAACATTACTCAACCGCAGAAATTCACCAGGTTGATGAACTCATGGCAGCATTGGCTCAGTTACGGGCGGTAGAGCAGCAGCTCTCGGATGCCTCTCAACGCTATATGCGCCTGGGACAAACCGATATGAAAGCCCTGCATTTTCTCATTGTCTGCAAAAACACGGGCACTATTCCAACTGCTGGGGCCATTGCCGCCCACCTCGAGATTTCCACTGCTTCAACAACCAAACTGTTGGACCGGCTCGAAGCAAACGGACATATTCTTCGATCCCCACACCCAAAAGATCGACGCGCATTGGCTATCTCCATAACGGACAAGACGCATGCGACTGCGGTGGAAACCATCGGGCGGCAACAAGCCAAACGCTTCAACGCTGCCGCACGACTCACGAGTCAGCAACGCGACGTCGTCACGAATTTCCTCAGGGACATGGCCAAAGAGATCACGCTTGGCGATGGTCAGTGGAACGGGCTCGAAGAACAGTAGCGCGTTGAGATCTGGAGCTAAAAACTTTCAACTAGCCAAGCTGTTCAGATAACTCCAGCCAGCGTTCCTCCAACTCATCTACTTCGGATTCGATGTTTCCAAGTTCTGCCCCCAGCTTTTGCATTCCTTCGTAGTCGCTTTGATCGTGCGCCGCCAACTGCTGTTGCACGCGATCAATTTGTTCACCGTGTTTTTCAAGTTTGCGTTCGATTGCTGATACTTCTTTTTGGGCTGCCCTGCGCTCTGCACCGTTCAGTGCGCTAGCATCCTGGGATTTCTTCTCTGTCTCGGAAGGAGCTTGCATCGGCTGAGCACCTTGCGAGTGCCCCTGGTGTTGTGCCAACCGAAGGTACTCGTCGACGCCGCCAGGAACGTGGCGTAACTTGCCACCCAAAATGGCATATTGCTGGTCCGTGACACGCTCCAGCAAGTAACGGTCGTGTGAAACGACGATCAGTGTGCCAGGCCAGGAATCAAGCAGATCTTCCATGGCAGTCAGCATATCGGAATCCACATCGTTCGTCGGCTCGTCAAGCACGATCACGTTCGGTTCACTCAGGAGAAGCAGCAATAACTGCAGTCGACGTTTCTGACCACCAGACAGTTCGCTCACCCTGGACGAAAGGTGTTCCCGGCGGAACCGGAGACGTTCCAAAAGTTGGGCCGGGGTATGGTCTTTGCCGTCAATATTAAACGTTGTTTTCGTATTCGCCAGGACTTCACGAACACGGTCGGCCCCAATTTTTTCCAGTTGGGAGAATTGTTGGTCCAGCATACCGATCCGAACCGTCTTACCGTGCTTAACACGACCCTCGGTCGGTTCGACATCTCCCGTCACCAGACCAAGCAGTGTGGATTTTCCTGCACCGTTGGCTCCGAGAATGCCGGTCCGCTCCCCCGGGCCAAGACGCCATGTGATATTACGCAACACTTTGCGCTCCCCGAAGCTCACGCTGACATTCTCAATATCGACGACGTCTTTGCCCAGGCGGGATACCGCAAGGCGTTTGAGTTCGATGGCATCCCGTACCGGTGGAACATCTTCGATCAGCTGGTTTGCTGCATCAACGCGGAATTTTGGCTTGGAGGTTCTGGCCGGGGCACCACGGCGCAACCAGGCCAGTTCTTTACGTAGGATATTTTGGCGTTTGGCTTCACTGGCTGCTGCCATGCGGTCACGTTCGACACGTTGCAAGACATACGCTGCATAGCCACCTTCGAAGGGGTCGACGATACCATCGTGAACTTCCCAAGTCTGGTTACAGACCTCATCCAAGAACCACCTATCGTGAGTGATCACCAACAGACCGCCGGCATTGTGTGCCCATCGCCGTTTCACATGCTCGGCCAACCAGGAGATGCCTTCGACGTCCAGGTGGTTCGTTGGTTCATCAAGGGCCAGAATATCCCAATCACCGATCAGCAACTTAGCTAGCCCGACGCGACGACGTTGGCCACCGGATAGAGAACCTACCGGAGCATCCCATTCGAGGTCTGCGACGAGGCCACGAATCACGTCCCGGATTTTCGCATCCCCGGCCCACTCGTGCTCGGCCAGATCACCGACAACCGCCTGGCCCACAGGCAAGGCTGGGTCGAGGGTATCGGCCTGGTCGAGCATGCCAATCGTCGTATCGCTGCGAACGGTAACCTGACCCCAGTCAGGTTCGAGACGCCCAGTCAGCAGTTTCATCAGCGTGGACTTGCCATCACCGTTGCGTCCTACGATGCCGATGCGATCTCCTGCGGAGACTCCCATCGTGACCGATTCGAGCACTTTTTGGGTGGGATATTCAAAGTGAAGGGCTTCTGCCCCTAAAAGATGAGCCATAACGTGAACCATGTTAGTTCACCGGCTGCACAACAGCTCGCGCATTCGTTGAGAGCACGACTGAGCCTCGTCTTTAGAGCAGGTGTGCGCCGGCGACTGGACCAGATTCTGCAACGGCCGAGATCTCCATACGCTGTTCGAAACGTTCAGCCAACTCGGTGGCGGCACTGATGCTTTCAGCGAGAAATACCAGTGAGGGTCCACGATCAATAGTTTGGGCGGCCAGCGCGCCTTCACCCATGCCGGCGGTCAGCCAGTCATTGTGCTCTGGCAAGATGCTGACCAGCGCGGGTTGGAAATCGTTGTGCATCATCAGCGCCAGTTGGCTAGCATCTCCGCGCGCTACAGACTGGACGAGTTCTGGATCGAACTCTAGTTGACTGCGATCCGGTACGTCATTTTTCGCCTGCCGGAGCATATGTACTTGTTGAAACATCTCGGCTTCATCCAAATCTGCTGCCGCAGGTACAAGCACCATGGCAACTTCTGAATGGACTAACACCGGTGTCACTAGCCCCTCGGTCGCATCGACATGAGTGATGACGGCTCCCCCGGTAATAGATTCGGCAACACCGTCGCCAACCCGTTGGGCAATGCGCCCTAGCTCTTCACGCGCAATGGAGGCATCCCAGAGCCCAGCCAACGCGACTAACACGGCGGCAGCTGCTGCGGCAGTTCCACCCAAATGGGTCTCGAACGGTATGTGCTTTTGGATTGTAATGTCGAGTCCGGATGCAGCCTTGGACCGGCTTAAATGCTGTCGCAGTTCATCAACCGCACGAAATATATACACCAAGTCACCATGCGGGACGTCTGCATAATCGATGAGCGTCTGGGCCGCATCCTCGAAGCTGACGAGCACCTCTTGATCCTCGCGCATCCGAATGGTCGCGATGTCGTAACGCGAGACTGCCAATTTCAAGCTGAGCACAGCTGGGTCCTGAAAGTCGTTGGGTTCCCCAACTTGGTTCGTCACCGACACCATAGCCGGAGCTTGCGCTGTGACGGCCGATTGTTCGTCGTATTCAAGTTGTGCGCTCATTGTGCTTCCCTTTGCTGTTTGTGCTCGGCAATCCGGGCGAAGTCTTCTACCGCAAGGACTTCCCCGCGTGCTTTAGGATCGACGTCGGCAGCTACCAATATTTCCTCGGCTGCAGCACCTGACCCAGCCCATTTACTCAAGGCTGCACGAAGTGTTTTGCGGCGCTGAGCAAATGCTGTGTCGATGACTTCAAAGACTTGTTTACGGGTAGCCGTGGTAACCGGAGGCTGACGTGCGGTGAAATGCACGAGGCCGGAGGTTATTCGTGGTGCTGGCCAAAACACTTTCGTCCCCACGCTTCCTGCTGAGGTCGCTTCGGCATACCAGGCCATCTTCACGGACGGTACGCCGTAAATTTTGGAGCCCGGCCCTGCAACGATGCGTTCTGCTACTTCTTGTTGCACCATGATCAGACCGTGTTGAATACTTGGGAGTTCCGCCAGAATGTGCAGCATGACCGGTACAGCCACGTTATACGGCAGGTTTGCCACAATGGCACTTGGAGGACCATCAGCGCTCGCAGGCATTGACTCTATGATTTCGTCGTGACTGATTCGCAAAGCGTCCGCCTCGACCACGGAAAGTCGTTCCACACTATCCGGACGCCACTGCTCAATGGTGGTCGCCAAACGGTTGGCCACCGGTGGGTCAATTTCAATCGCGGTCACTGCCTGTGCTGCATCCAGAATGCCCAGGGTTAGTGATCCGAGGCCCGGCCCAATTTCTAGGACATGTTCGGTTGTCTCAAGGTTTGCGGCACCAACGATCCGTCGGATCGTGTTGGGGTCGATCACATAGTTTTGACCCAACGTTTTCGTTGGTCGCAAGTCGAGGATATCGGCAAGTTGGCGGATATCGGAGGCAGATAAGAGAGCAGGATGTTGTGAAGTCACGGTGCCATCTTAGTCTGTGCCCAGCTCAACCGGTGAGTTAAACACCTCGGTCCGGAATCTCACGTGGAGATTCCGGACCGAATACATTTTCAGCTTATGAAACTATGTGGTGTTTAGCGCAGTCCCATTGCAGAAGTACATGCTGGCCACTGGCCCCAGCCTGCTTGTGATTGCAGTTTGGAAGCGACGGCGATCTGCTGTTCGCGGGTTGCCTTATCGGCGGTCGGTGCGTACTGATCGCCTCCCATGGAGTTCCAAGTGGTCGGGTTGAACTGCAGACCACCGTGGTAACCGTTCCCGGTGTTGGTTGACCAGTTTCCACCGGATTCGCACTCGGCTAGTCGGTCCCATACTGAACCATTAGCTACAGAAGGTGCGGAGCTACCGCTGCTGCTGCTCGACGAGGAATCTTCCTCTTCTTCCTTCGTGCCGCGGAGGACAACAGCGTCGGTTGGTTCCTCAGTAACTTCGCGGCTGGTTTCAGTTTTGTCAACTTCTTCGCCATTTTCTGTCGTGACCTCGTAGGTCACGCTGGCTACACCGTTTATACCTTTGG
This sequence comes from Yaniella sp., assembly GCF_030453185.1. Taxonomy (GTDB): domain Bacteria; phylum Actinomycetota; class Actinomycetes; order Actinomycetales; family Micrococcaceae; genus Yaniella. Next base: position 45,748 of record NZ_JAKDKW010000011.1, read on the forward strand.
TATCGGTTTTAGTTTTGCCCTTTTCGAGAGAATCGTCGTTTTCATACGTGGTTTCGTATTCGACGGGGTCTTCTTCGGTAACTTCAGTCTTTTCAACGACGGTCACTGCAATAGCGGTTGACGAGTTGATGTTCTGATCAGGCTTCGGGGAAACTTTGTCGTCGCCATCTACTGACACATTGGCATTGTCCAGGACGTCCTGAACGGTTTTACCAGTGGTGACAACTTCTTTCGTATCCTTGCCCACAGTGATTTCCATCAGTTGAGGTACCTGGATTTGATCAGCACTGAGCGGTGTAATCGATGAAACACGCTCAATGTCGAGTGGCTGATCTTCGGTTGGTTGTTCTACGTTCTCGGCGTCGGCGGTGACTGGCTTATCGGCACTGGCCTGAGTGACAACGAATGCTGCAAGGCCGCCTACGACCATGACTAGGGCTGCAATCTGCGCAACGATCTTCGTCAGTGTGCCGCTGAAAATGCTTGACATATAGAAAAATCCATAAGGTTCGGGGTTCCGACGCGGCACTAAACGCCTACTCGTCGATGACAATACGCACGACTATAACGGAAAGATAACAATCATTACAAATCAGTAACGCGTATTTGTTGACCAAACCCGGTGAGCAACGCCCCCTCAAGCATAATCGCTACTAGTCAGCATCGAATTTTCCATATACCAGCTGCGTATTATCAAAGATAACGGAACCGAGATTTTCGACGCTCTGACCTCGTGTCTCAGCGAGCTGGTAGAGGGTGTGCGGCACAAGGTAAGGCGCGTTCGGACGACCCCGGTATGGATGTGGTGTGAGGAACGGCGAGTCTGTTTCCACCAGGAGCAGTTCCTCGCGCATTTGCTGGGCAGCAGCACGAGATGCAGTGCTATTTTTGAACGTGACCACCCCAGAAAATGATGCATACCACCCGTGTTCATTCAGGATTTTCGCCATCTCCTCGTCGCCCGAATAGGAGTGAAAAACCACGTATTCGGGCAGTTCATCCATAGATAACAAAGTGGCCACAACGTCATCGTGCGCTTCTCTATCGTGAATTTGCAGCGCTAGTCCAAGCTCTACCGCCATCTCAATATGGCGTTTGAAAGCATATTTTTGGATATCCCAGTTCTCTTCCCCCCCGGTCCGGTAATAGTCCAAACCCGTTTCGCCGATGCAGACAACCCGCGGATGATCGGCTAACTGACGAATGGTCTCAATGGCCTCGTCCAGTTGGTTGCTTTCAGCAAGGTGCACTGTGTCATTTGGGTGGATGGCCAGCGCCCCTCGTAAGCGGGGTTCTTGTTCGAGAGCTTCGAGGGTGTACCGAGCCGATTCAAGATCAGTCGCAACCTGCACAGCACCGACGACGTTAACCCCCGCCGCAGCGTCCATGGCTTCCGTTGGCGTGACCTGGACGAGGCCGTCACGAAAATCCAAGTGTGCGTGATTATCAATCACAGGCACCGGCGAGCGTTCCGGAACGGGCGGATATACCAATTTACGTTTCCTACCGCTGTACTCTTCAGTCCTCGATCGAACCTGAGCGCCCTTGCCGACGGGCTGCTCATCTTTTGGCAGGTACTGTTCTGGTGTTTGATGCTGTGGTTGTTCTGTGGTGGACATGTATCCAGCTTAACCAGGACTGCCCCGCCGAGTTCAACGTCTCGACGGGGCAGTAATACTTGATGAACTTATTTAACGTTGTGCGGGTTTGGCATACCGATGTACTGGACTGAGGTGTATTCCGCAATACCTTCGGCGCCACCTTCGCGGCCCATACCGGATTGCTTGACGCCGCCAAATGGTGCGGCAGCGTTGGAGATTACCCCGGCGTTGAATCCGATGAGGCCGAATTCAATCTGGTCTGCAACACGCAGTGCACGGTTGTGATCTTCTGTGTAAAGGTATGCCGCGAGACCGTATTCAGAGGCATTAGCCAGACGAATGGCATGTGCTTCATCCTTGAACTGCACGACCGGCGCAACCGGGCCAAAAATTTCCTGGCTCAGAATTGGCGAGTTTTCCAGCACGGACAGAACGGTTGGCTCGTAGAAGTAGCCATCGCCTTCAACTTTGTTACCGCCGGCGAGCACTTCAGCGCCTGCATCAACGGCTTCGGTGACTAGGCTGTGGACGTCGTCACGGGCTTTTCCATCGATGATGGGCCCAACGGTGGTGTCAGCTTCGGTACCGCGTCCGACCTTACGTGCACGCATAGCCTCAGCAAATTTAGTGTTGAATTCTTCGGCAACATCTTCGTGCACCAGAATGCGGTTTGTGGCGGTGCAGGCTTCACCCATGTTACGCATCTTGGAATCCATGGCGCCCTGTACTGCAGCGTCCATATCGGCATCATCAAACACGATGAATGGTGCGTTCCCACCTAATTCCATGGACGTACGCAGCACGTTTTCGGAGGCATCGGCCAGAAGACGACGTCCTACCGGAGTGGAGCCGGTGAACGAAACTTTGCGCAAACGACGATCCTTCATCAGTGGACCAGAAATGGCTGACGCCGATGAACCAGATACGACGTTGAGTACACCAGCCGGCAGGCCGGCATCCATCATGGTCTGGGCGAAGTACTGCGAAGTCAGCGGGGTCAGCTGCGCTGGTTTGAGGACCATCGTGGTGCCGGCCGCAACAGCCGGCGCAACTTTACGAGTTGCCATGGCCAGTGGGAAGTTCCACGGGGTGATCAGCAGTGATGGGCCGACGGGCTTGTGACGCACGATCATGGTCAGGTTGCCTTCTGGTGTGGAGCCGAACCGACCGTAGTGACGGACGGTTTCTTCAGAGAACCAGCGGAGGAACTCGCTACCGTAGGTGACCTCACCGCGAGCCTCGGCCAATGGCTTACCCATTTCCAAGGTCATCAACAGGGCAAAATCTTCGGTACGTTCCTGTACAAGGTCGAAGGCGCGACGCAAGATTTCGGCACGCTCACGTGGAGCGGTCAGGGCCCATTCGGCTTGCGCTTCATCAGCTGCTGTCAGAGCTTTGAGGGCATCTTCGGAGTTGCCGTCTTGGATCTGCAGCAGTTCTTGACCAGTGGCTGGGTCATAGACGGGCAGGGTCTTGCCAGACGAGGCGTCTACCCATTCACCGTTAATAAGGAGACCGGTGGGAACGCGTTCAAGCAGTTCTTTTTCTTGTTGTGCAGTGACAGTCAAGGATACCTTCTTTCGATCTGTCTGGCGGACGCAGAAGTCGTCATGCACGCCAGGTTTCTACAGTGCAACTCGTCATTCAATCTAACATGCAGGTGTTCTGACGAATAGCTATCGAGCCCATAATTGCGGCTATAGAAGTTCGTCATAGTCCTCATTCACAACTGGCATCACTGGTATCTGGTGAAGTGTCCTGTCCAGCTACGCATTTCTGAACATCCGTTCGATGCTTGCACCCATCAGCTAGTGTGTTGCGAAACTGTCGTTATCCAGACTGTACTGCCACTACGGTGATCATGATGTTGTTCACCTTCTGCTGGGAGCGTCCGGAATTCCACGACCCAAATGGCCTCGACTGAGCGGCGATGGCTAGAATAAAGGGCGAACAGGCGAATCGGACTGTTGATCCAATATCACCTCAACTTGCTGACACCTTGAAAACTTTCAGACTAACCACGGCAGATGGTCTGCCCAAATCATCAAGATGCCCAACTCTCAGGAGGCTCGCGTGACCGAATGGTCCAAACCTCACCCTTCATCCCGCGTTGTTGTACAGGCTGGCGCTCGTGTGCCAGCGGCAACCTCGGAAGCTCAGACCGGCAATCACTGGGTTGAAGTTCCCACCGAGTTCGATGCCATTATGCTCTCGTCATACGGTGGCCCCAATGGCCAGGACGACGTCATCCCGTTCCTTCGGAACGTCACTTTAGGACGCAATATCCCTGACGAACGACTCGAAGAAGTTGCCGTCCATTACCGTGAGGCCGGCGGTGTTAGCCCGATCAACGAACAGAACCTCGCGCTCAAGGCGTCGATCGAAGAGGAGCTGAAACGTCGCAACATCGATCTGCCGGTGTACTTTGGTAACCGCAACTGGGATCCCTACTTCACCGAAGCTATTTCCAGAGCTCATGAAGAAAACAAGGTCGAAGGTCGTCCGACGAAAATTTTTGCTCTAGTCACTTCCGCCTATTCAGCATATTCTTCTGACCGTCAGTACCGTGAAGACTTCGCCGATGCGCTCGAAGCACTGGATCTTTGGGACGACGTTCAAATTGACACTTCCCGTCATTTCTTCGATCACCCGGGTTTTGTAAATCCGTTTATCGAGGGGACTCGGGAGGCTATTGCGGAGCTCGTCAAAGAAAACGTAGACCTCGATTTGAACAAGGACGTCGAGGTCCTGTTCTCTGCACACTCGATTCCAATCAAGGATAACGCTCTGTCGGGAGATCCTGATGAGCACGACTACGGGGAAGTCGGGGCTTATAAAGCCCAGCACCTCGCACTCGGTGGCCTGGTCATGGATGCCGTCAAAGAACAATTTGGCACCGATGTCCCCTGGAAACTCGTATATCAGTCCGAGTCCGGCCCGGCCCACATTCCGTGGCTCGAGCCAGACATCAACGATTACCTGGAAGATATCTCTTCGACCCGCAAAGCAGTCGTCGTCGTTCCGGCAACTTTCCTTTCAGATCACATGGAAGTCTGGTGGGATTTGGATATTGAAGCCAAAGAAACCGCAGCCGAACAAGGCCTAGGCTACAAGCGAGTTTCCACTCCGGGCGTCCATCCCGATTTTGTGGCCGCAATGGTCGATCTCGTGGAAGAACGCCTGAATGGAACTCCTGCTTCCCAGCGGAAAGCGCTGACCAAATACGGACCCGGCTATGACGTTCGCCGCGCTGGCTCCAGCCAGGGCTCCGGACCACTGCGTGCTGCCACAGGCGGCCTGCTGCCGTAAGGTGAAAATGAATTCCCCGTAGTGCGTGAATAACTCCCCAGCAGTTGGACCGAGAAATCGGCAACCACGGTCTGGGGAGTTTTTCATTTACATTGGCTATGTCGGGCTGACTCACAATGGGTGTACTGGAATCTACACCTCAGCATTTTTGTTGAATTATAAAGTAATTTCGATTTTCTTATCGTG